>CACYBS010000315.1 GCA_902772725.1 Erysipelothrix rhusiopathiae | reverse complement strand
TGATATCCCCCTGCCAAATAGATATTCCCTTTTCAATCTCCGGTATAAATGAATCCGGTGGCTGTAGATAAACCGGCCCCGGCTCCTAATACAACCGCATCGCTCTCATCCAGCCATTTTTTCAGTTTTAAAATATTGTTCTCTAGATCGATATTCTTTCTTTTATATCCAAACATAAAGACCTCCTTTATAAAAGTGATTGGTATATTTCTAAATCTTCATCTTTAAAGACATTAAAAATAACTCTTTCCATACTTCCCGGATGCGTATTCATCCACTCCTTTACTGTCTTCACCGCAATTTGGGCTGCTCTGTCATTAGGAAAATGGAATACACCGGTTGATATGCAGCAGAAAGCCACACTTGTTAAACCGTTCTGTTCACATAAATCCAATGTGTTTTTATAACAGTTTGCCAAATCCTCTTCCAATTTTGGAGTCAGTTTATCCTGTACAATCGGACCTACAATATGGATGACCTTTTTGGCAGGTAAGTTATAGGCGTCCGTCAACATCGGAATACCTGTTGGCTGTTCATAATTCCATCCGTATTTACGCCGTAATATTCCCATCTGTCGGTTACACTCATTTCTTAACTGAATACCGGCAAAGGTGTGGATACAGTTATCAATGCAGGTATGCATCGGAATAAAACACCCTAACATCTGCGAGTTTGCCGCATTAACAATCACATCGACTTGAAGTCTTGTGATATCCCCCTGCCAAATAGATATTCCCTTTTCAATCTCCGGTATATCGGATACAGATACAATTCCGTTTTCAATGATTCTTGTCTGCAAATAGGCATCCTGAACTTTCAGCACTTCTTCGTTTATAGGGCCCGGCATTCTTACATTCATCAAAGATCGCAATACCTTTTTCTGCGTCTCAGTATCATCAGGCACCTGTAAATCTTTATAATCATCTGAATCTTCTTTAAATGCTTCAACCAAATAATTCAATCGCTCTTTCTGCGTTTCCAACATATTCTTACCTTCTTTCTATGGCGTGCATAGGGCATACAGACATGCAGTTTCCGCAATGCAGGCAATGATTCTGTTCAATCACATAAGGGATTGAATCTGAAAGAATACAGTTTTGCGGGCATATTTCAACACACTGTCCACATCCAATACATGCATCACTGATAAAATATCCACTGTCTACAGAAGATACATCACCAAAGGTGAAAGAAGCTCTTTCAATCGGTCTTTTCGATAAATCAAACCATTCCCCGCTTCCCTCATAGATCTGAAATACTGTCAATATTTGTCGTGATTTAATTGTTGGATAAATCTTCTCCATATAAGGGTTCTTTTGAAACAAATCCGGCAGCTTATCCTTTCCGATTTCACGAACCCTGCCTCGAATGGATACGGCAATGCTGGAAAGAGTATCATCACCCTTAATGGCCGTAAACGCAAGATATTTCCTTTGTATTAAGCGATCATAGAAATTCTTCCCCTTAGCGGTTAAAAAATATAAAGAATGATCATCATAGTCCATCATGTCGATGGCAGCCGTAACCGGTAATCCTTCATCATCAACGGTCGCAACAATCGTGCGATGAATTTCTTCCACTACATAGCGTAAATAATCTTTGGTTTCCATATTCTCACCTGCCTAATAATTCATTCAGTTCCATTTGAATATCGGATAATGTATACTTTTCCATTTCTATTTCCATTGCCTTTTGAATAGACATCAATTTATCATCGAGTAAATTATGAATATTACTCCCCACCGGACAGTTTGGATTCGGTGATTCATGAAAACGGAATAGATTTCCCTCTTCCAACGGCTCAATGGCCCGATACACATCCAAAAAAGAAATTGTTGAAGGATCTCTTGTCAAAGAGATTCCTCCTGTTCCTCTTGCGACCATGATTAAACCGGCATTTTTTAATTGAGATAGTATCTTTCTTACGATTACGGGATTGGTTTGAATACTTGATGCCAGAAAATCACTGGTAATCTTTTGATCTTTGAAATAATCCACACAGGTAAAAATATGTAACGCAATTGTAAATCGACTTGATATCTGCATAAATGTCCTCCGTGTTGTAACTATAATTATTACATCAAAATAATATATTCCTTTTGTTGTAATGTCAATGGTTACATCTCGTAAAATAAAAAAACTTTTCAGAATGATCCGAAAAGCTCTGTATGATTTTAATTATTTAGATTGAAACGGTGTTGTGCTCAAAAAGAAACCAGTAATTTCCTCCGGTGTATAATTCTCATGTTTCATCCACCTTTTACTTAATAATATTC
>CACYBS010000314.1 GCA_902772725.1 Erysipelothrix rhusiopathiae | reverse complement strand
ATATTTAATAATGAAGAAAGGTTACGGGTTGTTAATGGTGACATAACATACCTGAATGTATTATGCCAGGGAATTGTGCAGTTGCTACGAAACTTGAGAGTGGATAATCCGGATGAGCTTATCAATTTATATATTCTCATAGCTAACAGACAAGCGGTTGATTACAAAGAATACAGATACGGAGATGATGCTGAAAACTACGATGTTAGGATTGAGCAGAATCAGTATTATATTCGTTTAGCAGAAAAACTGCTGATTGAAATGGGGAGATTTCGTATTTCAGGAGTAACTTGGACTATTGCTTTTGACAGCGCTCGCAGAAGCAAAAAATTGATGGTCGCTGATCTGATTTGCAATACTTATCTCACAAAAAACGGAAGGACCAAGTTTTCAAATGAGGATAGAATATTTATCAATTCTGTTTATGAAAATGAATATCAGTATTCCGTGTTTGAAAATGCAACGGTAGGGAATTTAAAACGATTGTTTATAGAGAATCGATACGGCGAGATGATGTGCCAGCTTTCAGAATTGCCATCATTGGGTGTCGCAAAACCTATTAGAGATATTTTGCTCCAGAAGTTACTGAAAGTTGAAGAGAAAGAAAGAGAATGCTGGCTAAACTACATGTCGCTTCAGATAAGCTTATATAATGCAAAACATATGCGAGAAGCGGGAGTTACTTTTGCGAAGAATTATAAAGCTATAATACTAGAGCCTCTACTGGAACTGGGGAACTCAATACTACAGGGAGGGAAGAAGGCGGCGTATGAAAAACAGATATATTATTGGATGTTTGATACGGACTTCTTTATCTTGACACTATATGATCACTTGGGAAATATCAGACAGTGTGAAGAGTACGTAAAAAAATGCAGAAGTAGAATTGGAATAATTGATCATTCATGGGAACACTTGGATTACTATTATAAGTATTGTATTCGTGAGCTTAATGTAAAACTGAACTGTTTTGACTTTGAAGGAGTTATTTCCAGATCTGAACCCTTGTTAAAACTGCTGACTGCAACTAAGAAGTTGTTTGTGCAAATTAGCAAGTTGGAAGGTGAAAAAGAGCATGTCAGATCTGGTCGGTTAGGGAGTTTGTACGGAGTTCAGTTACAGGCATACACAAATTTGATTCGGAGCAATCCGGAATTGTATCCGAAGGCACTGGCGTTGTCAGACTTGGCATTAAAGGAATTTAAAGATAATCAATCTTCGCTGGAACGACACTATCTATATAGATGCCAGTTGTTGGTTGAAACTGACAAAATGCAAGAAGCTCTGGGATGTTTTTTGAAATCAGTAGAAATTGATGGAAACCAAATTAATGTGTTTTCTCTTGTCATTAATGAGATATACAAACAAAAGGATAAGCCAAAGGTGTACGTGCTGTATCATTATACAAATTTGGCTAGACACTTTATGGAAAAAGATGATCCAATTGGCAAAACTATGTATGAATCATTGATCGGTAGAGATGAGTTAACTGAGAGTATTGAAAGTGACCAGACTAAGGAACATCCATGGAATTTGATCCTGTGGAATATAAGTATTTGTCATCGCATAGCTGGCAATCTACGAGCATCGAGGATCATGTATGAAAAGGCAATAGCGATTTCAACTAAAAAGCCCGAGGATTTGACAATGTATTCACACGCACTCAGTATGGCAGCTGAATGCATGTTATATTATAAGAATAGAAATAGATCTTATTATGAGGAGTCAAGAAACCTTTATAAGCAAATGGAATTAATCTTTTATGCTGGAAATCCTCCAGAAACTATGAAAGTAGCATTCCCACAGATTGGTAATTGTCAGGATAGTATAAAAATATCAAGAATCGCAGAAGCCTATTTGAAATAATGCTATTAAAAGGAGAAAGAGGATATGAATTTTCAGGAATATAAAGAAAAAAGGTTAGCATCAAATTCTGAAGAAGAAAACAATGAACATGTACTCAATGATTTATTTGAAGTTAATGGAATATATTCAGAAGGTAGAATACCTTTATTTGTTGGCCTTATTGAGCCTCCGTTCGGAAAGAGAGCTTCTTATGCATTTATAAAAGCAATTAGATGCATTTCTTCAACGGAAAATGAAGGGTGTGAGATAATTAAATATCCATATGATAATGGAAACATGCCAAAACTTAACGCTCATATAAGTAAAATTTTAGGAGATGATGATCTAGGCACATCAGCTGTATTTACAGTCTCACGAAATACAAGGATGTGGAAAGAAAATGGGTCAGATCTTCTTGAAGTATCGAATTACTGGACACTACATGAATTAGGGATAAATGAATATGCTTCATTCTATGATATTAGGAAAGCTATAATCAATGACCGGAGATTTGAAAAGTATGCCCAATCATTAATCCAGATACAAGAAAGGGATACCAGAACAAAAATACATAAATAAGAAGTAGAACT
>CACYBS010000313.1 GCA_902772725.1 Erysipelothrix rhusiopathiae | reverse complement strand
CCGGCAGACTGGTTTATTCCTGCAGTCTGCCGGTTATCTTTCTGATCAACTGTCAACATTTTGTCCTTGACTTTGGGACCAGTTTACACTTGATATGGTCCCTTATTGTTTATTCATCTGTGCTGTGTAGCTGAACATATCGCCACGGTAATATGTATCAACAACTCCCATTAACACATCGTCCTTATCATACAATATGGTTCGATGGAAGAAAATCGGCTGGCCGGAATCAATATGAAGAGACTGGTATACTTCCTTTTCCGGTAATACAGCCATAATCTGATTCTCGGTTCGATATGGATTTTTAAATGTATCCGACTCGATATAGCTGACAAGTTCTTTCTCATCCTGCAGATTGGTACGGATCGGAACATATGTCACAATATAGGCGATTCTGACTTCGCTGACCTGTCCGACCTTTTTATAAATCATGCAGCTTTCGCTGATACCCATATGCATGATGTTTCGAATATCTTCAGGAGGAATAGTAATCTCCATTGAACTGGATGCGATGACCGGTTCTGCATCAGAATTTCTTGCGATTTCTTCAAAACCCTGTTTGCTGAAGATATCACCGGTAATCTTGCGGCTTCCAACCACAAAAGTTCCTAAGCCTCTTTTCTTGATCAAATAGCCTTCTTTTTCAAGTGCATCTATAGCCTGGCGAACGGTAATGCGGGAAACCCCGTATAATTCCTGGATTTCTTTTTCGCTCTCAATTCGCTGTCCAACTTTATACTCTCCATCTACGATTTTTTTACGGTATATATCGCACAATTGAAGATACAACGCTTGTTTTCCCTGTTCCTTTTTCAAAATGGCCACGACAATAACCCCTTCCTATTGGTATCGCAAAACAATGTAAATCTATAATAGGTTATAAATTTTTAAATATCAATGGTTTTGTCGTGAAAAGGTGTAATTTGTCGCAAAAGACCACTTCGGTCTTTAATGTATTTAATAATTTAAAAGGTGAAAATATGCAGCATCTACATGTTTTCACCCTGTTTTTTTAATAATTCGGTCCGCCCGGTACGCCTAAGTATTCTTCTAAGGTCAATCCGGAGTAATAAATATCGCTGGCCTTTGAGCCGATATAACGTAAATGCCATGGTTCTGCCATATAACCTGTCACATATTCTTTTTCCGCAAGATAGCGAACGATAAAGCCATATTTATGCGCATTGGCACGAATCCAGCTTACTTCCGGTTCTCTGGTCACCAGATTTCCGTATCCATCAGTTAGATCGAATGCAAGACCTGTTTGATGTTCCGAATAACCCGGTCTTGCGGAATACCAATCCGCAGCCGCCTGTCCATCTCTATATACATAAGACCAATATAGATTGTTTTGTGTTTCATAGCTTCGATATCCACTGTAATAATTGGACATAAAGTATCCCAGATTCTGCATATCGACAATCAACTGACGAATCTGAGCACCTGCCACAGGGTTTTCACCCGGTGCATAGTTTCCCGGTAATCCATGCTTCTTATTGACTAGAATAATTCCGTTTACTACGGTAATTCCCTCAATTTTACGTCCTAAACTATCGACAACCCCATCCGATACAACAGTATCACGGGCAAGAGTTCCATCATCATAGAAATAATAATTACAGTTATTGATCTTCTGCCATCCACTCGCTTTGGTGTTGTTGATATAACCGACATTGGACTGTAAAGAAGTAATCGTATTGATGTTATCAGTCTTAGCTTTGGATAACGTAATTTCGATCGCCTCGATCGGGTAAGCAAAACCTACGGTTCCTGAGGTTGTTCCATTGGATGCCCATGCCATCCATCCATAATTGGCAACATGGGTTCGATAATAAACGTCATAATGATTGGCAATTTCTCCGCTTAATTTAATCTGAATTGCTTCGATCGGTTTAGCTTGACCGGTAGTACCGGATACAGCCCCATTTTTCTTCCAGCCGGATTCCCATCCGATATCCTGAATCTGTGTACGGTATAAGATATCTCCCGTATAATCCTTGTTTTCCAGATAGATCCGTACCGCCTCAACCGGTAATCCCATTCCGGTTGTTCCGGCTAAGCTTCCATCCACACCGACATTCTGCCAGCCGATGTTGGATACATGCGCGTTATATGCCAGATCATTTACCAGATAAGCATCCGAGGAAACCGGTGGCTTGGTTTCGTATTTATCGATCAGTTTAATCTCAATGGCCTCAATTCTCTGCCCGTAATTGGATGTCCCTGCCGCATTTCCGTTGGATGTCCAGCCCTGCCATCCGATATTGGATGAATGAACTCGGTAGAATACGCTGTAATGGCTTGCCATCTCTCCTGTCAGGGAAATCTTTAAAGCCTGGATCGGTTTTGATTGGCCTACCGTTCCCGCAATCTTATCTTCAGTAACTTCGGCCTGCCAGCCTTCCCCGACTACATTAGCCGCATATTTGATGGAACCGGAATACTGTTGGTTTTCCAGTTTAATTCTAAAAGATTCAACCGCATTCCCCTGTCCGGTCGTACCAGCCATTTCACCTTCATTTACATATGGCTGCCAGCCTACATTGGCTACATGGGCATCATAACTGATACCATTGGCCACAAATGGCTCGACAGGATATGTCGGCGGGGTTCCTCCGCCTTTTTTTACCAATTTAATGGTGAAAGCTTCCATGCGTTTTCCATAACCGGCACTTCCGGAACATTGACCATCCTTAGCCCAGCCAAGCCATCCAAAGTCCTCGATGTGTGCCTGGTAATAAATGTCATAATAATTAGAAAGATTTCCGGTTAACCATATTTTGATAGCTTCCACCCGAAGTGCCTGCCCGGCTGTCCCGGCCATTTCTCCAGAGCTTACGGGATCTTGCCATCCGATGTTTTCTACATGGGCTGCATACTCAATACCTCCATCATATGATCCAGAATCCAGATAGATGGTAACTGCCTCCATACGAAGTGACTGGCCTTCGGTTCCTGCCATCTCACCGTCGGATTTCATTTCCTGATCGCCGATATTTTCAACATGCGCATAATACTGAACGCTCGGTGTGCCCGGTCCTGCATTTAGGTTCTCTTCTTCAAGTTCTTCTTCCTGAACGATGATATCCTGGTCAACAGGCTCCGTTTCCTGTTCTGAAGGCGCCTCTTCAAGAACAGCCGGCTCTTCTGTTGTTTCCAAGATTTCCTGATCTTCAGCTAAAACTTGAATCGGCCCGGCTAAAAGAAGTCCTAACATAAATGCAGAAAGATAATATTTAATTTTATGGTGCATAATGCCTCCTTTCTTACTCCAAATAGGTATTTCGCATCGTCTCTATGTCTTGAAGCGACATATTCATTTCTTTTTCTAAATACGCTTCAATCGTTCCGTATCTTTCTTTTACAGAATTAATGGCGCTGATTGCTCCGATAGGAATTACACCTTCTGCTACCATCGTTAAATCATCATAGTTTTTGCTGGCGGCAATCAAAAAACGATGCTTGCGAAGCGGTTTAATCTTATCCCTTGCGTATTCATTGCTTAAAAGATAATCCGATATGATGGTTTGCTCATCTACACCAAGAGCCATCAGCAGCAATATAACTGCCATTCCTGTTCTGTCTTTTCCCTGTTCACAATGGAAAAGAAAAGGCACTTTCCCTGTTTTTAAAAAATCAAACATCCGCTGATAAGCCCCATTATTGAAAACCACTCTTGCACAAAAGCCGGCAACGCAATATTCAATAATTTTAAAATTTAATTCTTTGATAGCCATCAAAGCCAGGACACGGTATCGATATGTCAAGGGATTTCCCTTCGGGTCTAATCTTGCATCGACATTTTGAATTTCAATGCCAAGCTCAGGATCGGGATGACGGGCAACTTCCTTTTTAGACCGTAAATCCAGGATGACTTGAATATCGGACTGCTTTAAAATTTTCCGTTCCACAATATTCATGTACCACGGGGATGCTGAGCGGTAAAAACATCCTTTTTTTATGGTCCGTCCGTCTTTTGTCTTATATCCACCCAAATCGCGAAGATTTACTTCTTTTCGAAATAATGAACAATCCATACTATATCTTCTTTGCCTTATCGGTACATGCACGAACGGCTTCAATCACAGAGCTTCTAAATCCCTTTTCCTCTAATTTGACAACCCCTTCGATGGTGGTTCCTCCCGGTGAACATACCATATCTTTTAAATCACCGGGATGTCTGTTTGTCTCAAGGACCATTTTTGCCGAGCCTAAAACAGTCTGGGCTGCAAACTGGTAAGCCTGGGCCCGCGGCATGCCATCGGCTACAGCAGCATCAGCCATGGCTTCAATAAACATATAAACATAGGCAGGTGAGCTTCCCGATAATGATGTTACAACCGGCATCATCGACTCCGGTACCCTTTCTACTTTTCCGCAGGCACTTAAAATCGTCTCGATCAAGCCGATTTCTTCCTCTTTAACCTTTTCGTTTGGACAATAGGCCATCATTCCTTCGCCTACAAGAGCAGGGGTATTTGGCATAACACGAACAATCTTTACATCCTTACCAAGTCCTTCTTCCAATTGTTCGATCGTCTTTCCTGCCATAATGGATATCACCAGCTTATTTTCCAGGTGCCCCTTTAACTCGGGAGCTACAAGAGAAAAGACATTGGGTTTAACTGCCAGCAGCACGATATCCCCACCTTTTATGCAGAGACTGTTTTCCGCAATGGTTTTGATATGATATGTGTCTTTCATCTTTGTTCTTGCTGCGTCTAATTTATCTGATGCAGTAATATTAGATGCTTCAAAAATTCCTTTGGAAATTAATCCTCCGATAATAGCGGAAGCCATATTTCCGCAGCCTATAACCGATAGTTTCATAATAACCTCCTAATAATTGTGTGTAATTGCCCGATGTACATCCTTCATCGTTGTATATTGTTTCCATGGAGTTCCCGGTACATCACGAATCATTACTTTGATTCCCTGACTTTGTACATAATCACATAATGTCTCTATTCTTTGATCTTTCAGCTTTAATACATCTTTTTCATCCTGAAATTTAGGTGAAATTCCGTAGATCATGATCTGTTTGTGGTATTTATCCACAAACTCATATCCTTCATGTTCTTTCACAAAGGTATATAGTGCAATCTGCGAACTGATCACCGCTAACGCATAATCTTCGTTATTATAATAATTTACATAGAGCACTGCCATATAGGAATTGTAACATAAAAGCAGTGGGTTTTATCCCACTGCTACATTATTTCTCTGCTCTATAAATTATTTCTTTTTAAATAATAGTGTGACGCCGCTTTCCTCTACTACAAGATAGCCATCATCATTCAATTCTACTTCCATTGTTGTAGTGCTGTCTTTTAAGACTGCCTTACCGTCTTTTTCTTCCCAATTACCTTTTTCTGTGTCTCCATTTAATGTTACAGTAAATGATCCATCATCTTTAAATGTCATTGAGAATTCTTCATAGACATCGCTCGCCTTCATGGTAATGCCTTGATATTCAGCTTCAAAAGCTTCCCATGTTCCCAGATACTTGGAGTTGGCAAGTTTAGAGCCACATCCTGCCAAAACCAAAACTAACACCAAGAACAATGATTTCAATAATTTTTTCATAAATATAACACCTCTTTAACCCCATTCTATAAGAGAGTAAGAAAAATCGCAATTCTTATTTTTTCTTTCCCACTAAAAATTCAGGGAGTGGTTTTCCGTCTTTAATCCATTGATGATATTCTGCGGTGGCCGCAAACATGACATCTCCTGAAGAGTTCAAAGCCGTTTCTACACTATCCTGTACGATACCGATGATAAAGCCGACACCGACAACCTGAATGGCGATATCTGCCGGAATCCCAAATAGTGAGCAGGACATCGGAATCAACAGTAAAGATCCACCCGCAACACCGGATGCACCGCAGGCTGCCAGCGTTGCCATAACACTTAAGATTAGTGCGGTCGCAAAGTCAACCTTCATACCTAAAGTATTGGCTGCAGCCAGCGTCATAACAGTAATTGTGATCGCAGCACCATCCATATTGATGGTAGCACCAAGCGGAATGGACACGGAATACATTTCCTTATCTAAACCCAGTCTTTCACATAAAGCCATATTAATTGGAATATTAGCTGCTGAACTGCGGGTAAAGAAAGCCGTGATACCACTTTCTTTTAAACATTTAAACACCAGAGGATATGGGTTTACACGCAAAAATAAGAAGGCAATAAATGGATCCACCAC
Source organism: Erysipelothrix rhusiopathiae (assembly GCA_902772725.1). Classification (GTDB taxonomy): domain Bacteria; phylum Bacillota_I; class Bacilli_A; order Erysipelotrichales; family Erysipelotrichaceae; genus RUG11795. The sequence continues at coordinate 31,533 of CACYBS010000313.1, read as the reverse complement.
CAATGCCACGACTAACATACATCCCACCAATAAAGCTAATAAGCTTCCGTAAGTCGTAAAAATAGATAATCCATTTTGAGATACCGTGGTAAAGGCAAGTCCCATAATTCCAAAAGGAGCCATATTGATGATCCAGCGTACGACCTGGGAAACACCATCGGAAACGTTATTTAAAAATTCTTTTGAATTCGGTGTACCGAGTTTTTTCATCGCCAAGCCAAATAACACAGCCCAAAACAGGATACCCATATAGTTTCCTGAAGACAAGGCGGTTATTGGATTGGATACAATATTTGTTAAGACATTTGTTAAGACCTCGGCTACACCTCCCGGAGGTGTACTGTCAAGCACCGCTTCGGTAAATACCATCGTCTGCGGAAATAGAAAACTGCCAACCACTGCAGTAACTGCGGCCAAAAACGTACTGAGCATATACAGAAAGATAACTGTACCAAAACGACTGTCCACCTTGGAATTCGATGTAGCCAGAGCGCTGGCAACAAGCACAAATACCAGGATAGGTGCAATTCCTTTTAATGAGCCTACAAAGAGATCACCAAATAGTGAGATAAAATGAGCCTGCGGAATCACTAACGCAAGAATGGTGCCGCATACCAAACCGATAAAGATTCTTAAGATCAGGTTCGTAGAATTATACTTTTCAATCATAAAAGACCTCCGTAAAAAAATAATAACACAAAAACAGCGCCAATTAGCGCTGTCCTTGATGTTTTTTAGGGAGAGAGATTATGTTTTTGTTTCATTTAGCGTCCTTATCTTTGGACAACTATAGAGTACTATATTGATGTCATCAAATTTTAATAATATCGTGTTAAAAAATGTGAGTTTTTCCATAATTTTGGGAAAATTATCGTATGGATGATTTGACTTGATTCCATTTAATGCATATATTGGAAATATCAATACAAGAGGTGATTTTTATGTTTTACAGAGCAAATCCAAACATACATGTCAACCGCCAGCAGAAGCCTTTTGGCGGCATGACCCGCAAAAAATTCTTTATTGCCTTGATTGTATGGGCTGTGCTTACAGGAGTAATCTGGTACATCCAAATTCCTGCCTTATCGCTTTTCTCGCCGGACATCTTATTATGGGCTGCAATCTTTTATGTCTTGTTTAAGATTTTACAGTTAGGAGCCATCGGTGAGCTCAATCAGCCGGGATCGCTGGCGGAAATTCTTTTCAGTAAGAATCAGCAGCCAAATACTGCTGCTAAGATTTTCTTCTGGTTAGCCCGCATTACTGCCGTTGGTGCCTTTTTATGGGTATTTGTCTCCCCGATTATTTGCGGCCCGATCTTTCATGCCAAAGAGTTTGCCAACCGTATTCAAATTCAAAACGTAGAATTTGAAGAAATAGCTGAAGTGGATTTCACAAAGACACCGATTATCGACAGAGAATCCACGGAAGTATTGGGTGACAGAGTCATGGGTAGAATGCCGGAACTGGTCTCCCAGTTTGAAGTCAGTGATGAATATACGCAGATCTCTTACCGCAACAGCGTATACAGAGTAACACCGTTAGAATATGCCGGCTTTATTAAATACCTGGGAAACAAGGAACAGGGTATTCCTGCCTACATTCTTGTGAATTCGGTAACCGGTGAAGCGGAGTTAGTTAAATTAAAAGATTTAGGATTGGATGGAATGAAATATGTTCCTTCCGGATATTTTAATCAGAACCTGTACCGTCAGCTGCAGATACAATATCCTACTACCATCTTTGGCAGTCCATCCTTTGAAATCGATGATGAAGGCCATCCGTGGTATGTATGTACAACTTATACATATGCCGGATATCTTACCAAGCGCCAGGTTACCGGTGTTGTACTCTTTGACCCGATTACCGGTGATTCTACCAAATATTCTGTGGACAAAGCCCCGACATGGGTTGACCGCATTTATCCGGAATCGCTTGTAATGCAGGAAGTCGACAATAACGGATCCTTAAAAGATGGATGGCTGAATTCAAAACTGGGTCAGAAAAATGTAACGGTAACCAGTGAAGGTTATAACTATTTAGAGCAGAACGGAGATATCTATATTTATTCCGGTATTACCTCCGCTAACGGTGATTCCAGTAACTTAGGATTTGTACTGGTCAATCTAAGAACCCATGAAGCTATGAAAATAGCTTCAGCAGGAGCAAACGAATACAGCGCCATGCGCTCGGCAGAAGGTGAAGTGAAAAACTATGGATATAATTCCACCTTCCCGCTTTTAGTCAATGTCAAAGGTAAACCGGTCTATATGATGGCCTTAAAAGATGATAACGGATTAATTAAGATGTATGCCATGGTAGATGCCACCAATTATCAAAAGGTAGCTACGATTGAATCGGATGAAGGCTTTGAAACCTTAAAGAAAAAGTTTATCGGAACCAAAGCCGATGAAGATGAAGACTCCGGTGAAACACAAACAAAGGATATCACCGTTGCAGAAGTCCAAATTCTTATCGTCGAAAACAAATCGAAGTGTTTTATCACAGATGACCAGGGAAATCGATATAAATTAACTGTTTCTGCCAAGAATGAAGATGTTGTGGCATTCTTAAAGAATGGTGATACGGTAACGATTGAATATACACCGTATGAAGATGTCAGCATCATCAAGACAATTGCCTATCCACAAAATGAAGAAACCGACAGCGAATCATAGCTGTCGTTTTTTTTCATGAATAAGCGAATAACAGGCTAAGACACTCATCAATTGTCCGTTATGGAAAACGCATTAAAATATAATATCCAGCAAATTGATAACATCAGCAAATCCGATTGGAATTACTTAATTATTTCTGCTAAGGGGCGCGTAAATAAAATGAAAAAAACTGCCCGTGCTATCAACCTATATAATTCTGTTAATAACAAGTCCGGCAAATGTTTTGACACATCCATCCAAAACATGATTGAGGATATTATGGAAAAAGATTCCGCAGAGTCTTATTTCATCCAAATTAGTGATTTTATTTCTTATGTGGTTCATCTATATTTTAGGATTAATTATCTCCATTTAGATCCGCCGAGCCGTGTAAGCCGATTGGTAAATGCCACAGATTTCGAAAAAATTCTCGATTTCTTTCTTGAAAAGGAAATACTGAGCATACTTCCCAATCCAACAAACAAATATGGCATCATTATATATCCGGAATAAAAAAACATCCGGAAAGGTATTCCCCTTCCGGACATAATTTTAAACTAAACATCTAATTGGCATTGGATGCCGCAATCTTTACTCTTGACCACAAATTCGCAATTGTTTTGCGTGTGTTGTCATTAAATTCGAAGACTTCATCCAACTCATAGCCGGATCTAGGAATATAGGCATCAATTCCTTCATACTCTCCGCCTTCTCCATAAAGTTCTTCTTTTACTTCTAAGTTTGGAGATGTATATCCTACATAGCTTGAGTTATCATAAGCAGCATCGTATTCACACATGTACTTAATGAACTCATGAGCCAATTCCGGATTCGGTGCATTCTTCGGAATGACCATAGAATCGCTCCAGATATTGGTTCCGCTCTCCGGAAGATAGAATCCCATATCCTCATTTTCTGCCATGATATAGGTCGCATCACCGGAATAAACTAAGCCAAGTGCTTTTCTTCCCTGAGCCATATTGTCGATAATTTCATCGGTTACGATTTCTGCATCCATGGTCTGAACACACTGAATCAGCCAGTTATACGCTTCTTGAAGCTCGGCTTCACTTTCTGTATTCATGGAATATCCAAGTGCTTTTAAAGCCATCATAAAGGAGTCTCGTTCCGAATCATACAGGTAAATATCCCCTTTATATTTCGTATTGAGGAAGATATTGAATCCCTGCTCTTCCAGCTCTTCTTCCGATACTTTTGTCTTGTCGTATACAATACCGACGGTTCCCCAATAGAACGGAATCGAATAATCATTGTTTGGATCATACGGAAGTCCTAATACATCCGGGTCTAAAAGATCCATTACACCTTCCAATTTATCCTTATCGAGCTTCTGAAGATAATCCTCTGAAATCAGTCTTTGGATCATATAGTCACTAGGAACGAGGATGTCATAAGTTTCCCCGTTGGCGACCTTAATATACATCTGCTCGTTGGAATCAAACATATCTTCCACAACTTTGGCTCCGGTCAGCTCTTCAAAATCAGTGATGCTGTTTTCACCCATATATTCGCCCCAGTTATAGATATGCAAAGTCTGTCCGGCATATTTCTTGCTGCCGATTCCACCATTTAGATTTAATGCCACCAGAGCTACCGCAGCTGCCGTAACAAGGGCAGCACCAATCTTCCATCCGCGCTTTGGTGAATGGTTCGGCATAATTTCCATTCTTTTTTTACGTAACAGCGGTGCTACATTCACAACGATCAAAATGATGGTAATCATCACTACAACCAATGTTGAGATGGCATTGATACTTGGGTTAACACGTTTACTCATGGTGTAGACCATGATGGAAAGGTTTTTTACACCCTGACCGGTCGCAAAATACGAGATGATAAAATCATCGAAAGACATTGTAAAGGCAATCAATGCACCCGATACAATACCCGGCGTAATCTGCGGTACGATAACCTTTGTGAGGGCCTGCCATGGTGTAGCTCCCAAGTCCATTGCGGCTTCACCAACGTTTGGATCCAATTTACGGATCTGTGGCATAACACTTAACATCACATAAGGAATACAGAAGGCAATATGTGCCAGTAACATCGTCACAAAGCCTTTTTCTACCCGGAAGGTTATAAACAACAACATCAAGCCGATAGCGGTTACGATATCCGGATTCATCAACGGTAAATCGTTAACCTGGGTAACCAGCTCACGAACTAACTTTTTCGAATAAGAAAGTCCGATGGCAGTAATGGTTCCTGCAATCGTTGAAATCCCCGTAGCAAGAACGGCAATCGCAATGGTGATATACAAAGATTCCATCATGCCATGGCTCTTTAACATTACCTGATACCAGCGTAAAGAGAAGCCGGTGAAATGCGTCAAAGACTTGCCATCGTTAAATGAGAAGATCACCATATATACAATCGGCAGATAGAAGAAGATGACGGAAAGAATCATCAATGTTTTTCCAACAGGTCTTTTTTCTTTCTTCATCATTTAGTCCTCGCTCTTTCCAACTCTGGCATCGATTTTTCTTACCAGCATCATCAGAAGCATCATGATAACTGCCATGATAACCGAAATCGCAGAACCGAAGTTCCATTCTCCAACGGTAATAAATTGGTTTTCAATTACGTTACCAATCAAGAAGTACTGTCCTCCGCCTAACAGCTTTGGAATAAAGAAGGAGCTGACTGCCGGTAAAAACACCAGGGTGATACCGCTGACAACACCGGATAGAGAAAGTGGGAATACTACACGCCAGAAGGTTTGAAACTTATTGGCCCCTAAATCCGCACTTGCCTCTAACAGTGACTTATCCATCTTGGTAAGAGCTGTATTGATCTGCAGGATCATAAACGGTAAGAAGTTATACACCATACCGATGAGTACTGCTGCCTCGGTATACAATAACTCTGTATTTTTAAATCCAAACCAGCCTAAAATACTTGAAAACAATCCATCGGAGGATAATAATCCGATCCATGCATAGGTTCTTACCAGCATATTGATCCACATCGGAAGCGTAATTGCCAGAACAAGAACTCTCTGGGTACTTTCCGAAGTACGGGAAATATAGTACGCAATCGGATATCCTAAAAGTAAACAGATAATTGTTGTCTTAAATGCGATTGTCAAAGAACGCCATAAAATCAATAAGAAATCCGGGTCTGTAAAAAATTTAATATAGTTTTCAAAGGTAATAGTAAACGGAATGATGGTGTTTCCCTGCGTCATGAATGAATACAGTACAATCAGCAGCATCGGCAGAACCAGCATCAAAGCCGACCATATGATGTATGGAATCGCTAATTGGCGAAAGCTTTTCATTTAGAAACCCATCTTTTCCATTACATGAATATCTTCCGGATAGAAGGTAAGGCCGACTTCCTTTCCTTCTTCTACGAAATCTGTTGTATGGATTTTAAATTCTCTACCTGTAGTCCAGAAGGTAACCTTATATACACCTTCGGTAATCGTATCCTGATCAAAATCATAGTCTACACTGATTTCAATCGCTTCATCTTCATTATCTAATTTCCATCCCTGTGCATTTGCCCACAACATTAAGTCTGTATCGAGTGCCATAGATTCTTTGATCTCGGCAACTGTCTTAAAGAAGTTAAAGGCACTGACAGCTTCGTTGGCTTTTTTGTTTTCAACAACACCCTGGTCGATAACCCAGATTTTGCGGGTAACCGATGTTCCGGCTGCGGTTGAGAAAGTAACGTTGTATTCACCGATTTCTTCTTTTAAATTGGTATCAATTTTAGCGATGGAAATATATTCATCCGTATCCGGATTCCATGCCTGTGCATCTGCACGGGTAATAATGCTGGCATCATCAATATCACGCATATCGACAATATCCAGATAGAAGTCATTGGCGCTGATCTTTTCTTTTCCGTCAGCACTTACTACATCCTCATCCTTTTTCACATGCATGTTAACGGTAACGTGGGTACCCGGAACGGTTTCCACCATAACTTCATAGTGCACACCTTTAAATAACACGCTTTCAACGGTACCTGTCATCTTTCCTTTTTCAACATCGACAATATCGATATCTTCCGGACGAATTATGACATCTACCGGCTCATTTTCTTTAAAGCCGACATCCACGCATTCAAAATTAATATCATCAAAGCGTACCAGCTTATCCTCCAACATACGTCCTTCTACAATATTGGATTCACCGATAAAGTTGGCAACGTATCTATTTACCGGTTCATTGTAGATATCCTGCGGTGAGCCTACCTGTAAGATTTCGCCATCTTTCATAACGACAATCTTATCCGACATCGTCAAGGCTTCTTCCTGGTCATGCGTTACGAAAATAAAGGTAATACCTACTTCCTGCTGGATACGCTTTAATTCATACTGCATTTCTTTACGAAGCTTTAAATCCAGGGCACCTAACGGTTCATCCAGCAGTAAGACATTTGGTTCATTGACAAGTGCTCTTGCGATCGCAACACGCTGCTGCTGTCCTCCGGATAAGGACGTTACATTTCGATCGGCATAACCTTCCAGGTTGATAAGCTTCAACATACGCATGACTTTCTGTTCAATAACGTCTTTGGAGACCTTTTTAATCTTTAAACCAAAAGCGATATTGTCATATACATTCATATGTGGAAATAAAGCGTATTTCTGGAATACGGTATTGAGTTCTCTTTTATAAGGAGGTAATTGGGCAATATCTTCTCCATTAAAAATAACCTTTCCTTCATTCGGTTCTAAGAAGCCGCCTAAAATTCTTAATAAGGTGGTCTTTCCACAGCCGGAAGGTCCCAGTAATGTCACAAATTCATTTTCGTATATATCCAGATTGATTCCCTTTAATACAACCTGACCATCAAATTCCTTAACGATATTCTTAAACTGAATAATCTTATTTTTTTCATTTTCCATCGCTGATATCCTCTCTCTTAAAACATCGGTGGTGTTGTGATCCACAGAACCCGGGCATCGGTTTTTCCCGGATTATATAAATAATGCGTCTTACTTTTCGATAAATAGAAAGTCTCTTTTGCCTTGATTACATACTTTCTATTATCCATAATCAAATGCACGGTTCCTTTCAGCACATATCCAAACTCTTCTCCGTCACCCAATGTTAGTTCATGAGATGACTGCCCCGGATGAAGCGTTAATAAAATGGGTTCCATTTTATTTTTCTGTGCGTTGGGAACGATCCATTCAATCGTATACGCTGACTGTGCATCTTCAAAATAATCCTGTTCATGGAAGACAATCTGTTCTTCCTCAGTGTTTTGAAAGAATTCCGATAAGTTGGTACCTAATGCCTCCAAAATATCTTCAAGGGTCGCAATACTGGGGCTGGTTAAATTTCGTTCCAGCTGTGATAAAAAACCCTTGGTTAGTTCAGATCTTGAAGCTAACTCCGATAAAGTGAGTCCGTTCTGGATTCTCAACTCTCGAATCTTTCCTCCTATTTCCATCATTTTCTCCCTTCCGGTTTCATTTTACTAAACAAAATGTTTATATAAGAAAACACAGAAACATTATCATTTTTTTAACACCAAATCAACATTTAGTTACTATCTGTATAATTTTTCTTTTTTTAAGGGTGTTTTAAGGTTGGCTTTTTATACTTGGCACCGTAAAGAGAGGTGTAACAGATGAAAAAAGTTAAAACAAATTCCTTTACAAAGGGTATGGCAGCTGCCGGAATCTTATTGGCAGCTGGAACCGGATTAGCTAAATCCGACATCATCATGGCCGAAGAAACGGATACAGTACCGGCCGTGATTGAAGAAGCAGATAAAGATACAAAAGAATTAACCAATGATGAAGTTGTATTAGAAGAAGATGAAAAAGATAAAGAAACAGAAGAAACTACCGTAAATGAAACAACAGAGACAGAAGATACTGTAGAAACAGAAACGGTTGTAGAGACAGAAGAAACTGAAATCAAGACAGAAAACGCAGAAACAGAAGAAGCTGTGGAAGAGGAAATAGAAACAACCGTAGAAACAGCAGACACTGTTGAAGCTTCAGAAAGTGTATCTCAAACAGAAAACAGTATCACCTTCTCAGAGGATGGAATTGTTTCTACATATGATGAAGGTGTAACAGTAGACGGTACCAATCTAACGATTACTGCCACAGGCAGCTATACGATTACCGGAACCTGTTCCGAAGGATCCATCACAGTTTCCAAGGGCTTGCAGGAAGTTATTCTGGAACTTCAAAACTTAACATTGTCGAATTCAGAAACAGCTCCGATCACAATTGGTAAAAACAGCGAAGTTACGATTATCAATGATGGAACTTCGACCATTACCGATGCAGAAGATATTGCCAATGAAGACAGTGATGACTTTGAAGGAGCTGCCATCAAAGTAAAATCAGGTGCCACTTTGACATTAGATGGTACAGGCACTTTAAATATTGATGGTTCTGACTGTAAAAACGGTATTAAGGGTGCTTCCCTTTCTACAATCATTGTCGATTCTGCAGACCTTACACTAAATGTATTTGCCACCAATAACGGAATTGCCAGCGATAATGAAGTCATTATCAATAAAGGTATTGTGAATGTTACTGCAGGAAATGACGGAATTAAAGCAGAGCCGGATGAGGATGATACCGATTCAGCAGGTGTCATTACTATCAACGATGGAATCATTACTATCGATGCCCAGGGTGACGGCATTCAGGCGACTGGGGATCTTACGATTTATGATGGAACATTGGTGATCACAACCTATGATGGACATACCAATATTGACTACTTAGATGAAGATTCCAGTGCCAAGGGTATCAAGTCTGATGCCAATATCTTGATCTACGGTGGCGATTATAATATTGATGCCTGTGAAGATGCGATTCACGCCGATGGAAACATCACAATTACCGATGGCACACTCGATATCTATGCCGGAGATGATGCGATTCATTCAGATTATGTATTAACGCTGGGTGATGATGAAAACGGACCGACAGTAAACATTTACTCAGCGGTAGAGGGTTTGGAAGGCGCTTCTGTTTATATTAAAAACGGATCGTATGATATCGTGACAAGCGACGATGGAATCAATGCAGCTAACAGCGACTTAACAAATTATGCCTATGTGATTGATATCTCCGGCGGTGATATCTATGTGAATGCCGAAGGCGATGGTTTAGATTCCAACGGTTCTGTTTATATTTCGGATGGAACAGTTGTAGTATATGGAGCAGCCCAGGGTGAAAACAGCGCTGTTGATTATGGAGATAATCCTACCGATGAGTTTGTGATCAGTGGAGGTACTGTATTACTGGTTGGTCAAAATCAGATGGCCTTAACACCTACAAGCGGTAACTATGTTGCCTTTGGATATAATGCAGGAATGCCGATGAACGGCCAGCCAATGAATCCAAACCAACAGATGCCACAGGATGGCACTATGCCTCAAATGCCGCAGGATGGCGCTATGCCTCAAATGCCGCAGGATGGCACCATGCCTCAGATGCCACAGGATGGCGCTATGCCTCAAATGCCGCAGGATGGCACCATGCCTCAGATGCCACAGGATGGCGCTATGCCTCAGATGCCGCAGGATGGTACTATGCCTCAGATGCCACAGGATGGCGCTATGCCTCAGATGCCGCAGGATGGCGCTATGCCTCAGATGCCGCAGGATGGTACTATGCCTCAGATGCCGCAGGATGGTACTATGCCTCAGATGCCGCAGGACGGTACTATGCCTCAGATGCCACAGGACGGTACCATGCCTCAAATGCCAATGAATGCCATGGCGTTTGATTCTACTTTAGAAAATGCCGATATGATGCAGATGAATACAAACGGTGTACAAATTCAAGCAGATGATCTGGTTTCTATCGTTGATGAAAATGGAAACGTAGTATATTCCTTTACTGCAGAAAAATCAGCTAACAGCGTACTATATGCAAGTGAGACTTTGACAGATGGTCAGTACAGCCTGTTAATCAATAACACAGAAGCGGCTTCCGGCCAGGAACAATCTGCCCAGCTGCCGGCTATGCATGGTGAACAGACTTCCCCACAAAACCCGGAAACAGAAAACCAGGAAAAAGTGGCTAAAGTGGATGATCAGACCGAGACAAATGAAAACGATGTAGTTGACAAGACTTTAAATGATTTGTTGAACTCAGATATGGAGAAAACTTTAAAGAGCAAGAGAAGTTCTTCTTCTCGCAAAGGAAAACCTTCTTCCTCTTCTAAGAAAAGTTCGATGTCTTCGAACAAACCTTCTTCGAAGTCTTCTAAAGGCTCATCGAAACCATCTAAAAATTCATCAAGCTCTTCTAAGTCTGTTAATACCGCAATAGATTTATCTTCCGCATCATCTATTGCCGGAATGTCAGGATCTATCTTAGGACTTGGCTTTTTAACAAAATTCAGAAGACGTAAAAACAAAGATCAGCCCGAATAAGGTTTTAGAATAAATTGTCTCCCTCCCAGTAAAGGAAAAATGAGGATCATGCTGCTGGATCCTCATTTTTCTTTTTGGTGATAACCGCAATAGCGCAGGGAATTCTCCCCGGAATACGATGTATATCAATATCTGTAAAACCTTCTTCTTCAAAAAACTGCTTATAATTTGAAAAGGTAAACTGCCTTTTAAAGTCAGCTCCAGCTTTCCCGATGGTTTTCACGAAGGTTCCGGTTTCACCGGTTTTCTCTTTATTGACATAGGTTGGAATGATGATTTTTCCATCTTCCTTACAAACCCGATTTAATTCAGATAAGGCTTGACTTGGATCATCCAATAGGTGAATCACATTCGCTGCGATTACGACATCAAAGGAAGCATCGGGATATTTAAGATTTGTGATATCGGCAAATTCAACTTGAACATTTGAATAATTTCTACACTTCTTCTCGGTCTGTTTTAACATCCCCTCTGAAAAATCGGTTGCGACAACTTCTTTGCACAAAGGTGCAATACAGGTTGTGATAAGTCCTGTGCCGCAGGCACACTCTAACACACGATCCTCTTTACCAATTTGTTCGGATACAACCCGACACATCACCCGATTCACTTTTCCGTTATATACATCGGCAAATACATCATAAACGCCTGCGACTTTATCCCAAAACATTTCAACCTCTCCTTATTTCATCTGTACATCGGCATATTCTTTAGCAGTATCGCTTTCATCGCCAACATACCAATAATCGCAGGAATCACTTCCCGTAGCGCAGGTATGGGTACGAATTAATTTCGCGTGTACCATTTTCGGCAACAAGTGATCTGTTGCACATAAATATGGAAGCAGCCTTTCATATCCATTGGCTTTGGCGTAATCTGCTAAAGGACATCCAACCAAATCAAAACAAACTCCTTCTTCCGTATTTCTTGGGTTAATTCGAATACGCCAGGTATTATTCCACTCTCCACTGGATACCTTTTCATCCACCAATTCGGCATACGGAATATATTTTTTATACATTAATTTTTGAATGAGATTCATCTGCCATTTGTGGTTTACATTAATGAATCTTCCTACAAATTGATATCTACCGAAGAGTCCTTTTGCCATGTCTATAATTGCAGGACCATCGATACGGTGATTTGAGGCTTCATAAAATGAAACAGCCCAAATCATCAAATTCAGATTATAGGCCATTCGATTCTCATCCCCACCAATATAAGGAGCCTTGGCATACATTTCAGGAAAAAGTTTTTCTGCTTGTTCAATAATTTGAACAGCTTCATCCGGATAATGTTCCTCCGTATATTTTATAAATGCGTTTTTAACTGCTTGATCCATCTTTGACATACATATATCTCCCGTCAGTGATAACTAACTAAAGATATTTTATCGTTCTTATCAATGTGTTTCAATAGCGGTACACTATGATGTACCATATTACAACAACAGAAACAAGACTGTTTACGGTGCTGATATACTCATTCATATGTAATCATCCTGCCATGACTTGAAGTTGAATAATTCAACCACAACTTTCCTTCTTCCATCAGACTACCGATCCCCCTAATATCCTTTACGTCAAAATCTACGAAAAGAAAAAAACTGTCGCAAAAACGACAGTCTTATAAAACACGTACAATTGTCTCTAACGCATTTAGAAAATCCTTTTGATCTTTTTCATTCATACTCTCTAACAGAGAATAGAAACTTAGATTACTCATTTCTAAATGTTGACGAATATAATTCAGTCCCTTTTCAGTAAGCGATAAAATGCGGGAGCGTTTATCCTGAACATCCTTTTCTTCTACCACCATGCCTTCCTCTTTAAAATCGTTAATGATTTTAGAGATATGCTGCTTAGGGACATTGAGCTCTATGGTAATATCCGAAGCCTTTGCCCTTCTATGGTCATAAAGATATACCAGCACAGAAGCTTGAATGCGTCCGTACTCTCCTTTAAAAGAGGACCAGAACACCGAAGTAATTTTATTATTAAACATCTCACCTGCCATAAAAGCTAAATTAGCAGGATTTCTTTCTGTATCTTTCATTACCAGGTTCTGGAGCCGGCAGATCTGAATTGAGCAACGGTTGGTGCATGGGAGTTCATTCCACCATCCACGTTGATAATTTGTCCTGTAACGTATTCACTTTCATCAGAACCGAAGAAGACGCACATATGTCCGATATCCTCAGGGCAGCCATAACGGTTTACTTCGATGTTGCTTAAGAAGATATCCTTTAACTGTTTGGATACATAGGCATCATTTTCCGGTGTAACAATTAAGCCCGGTCTTACACAGTTGCAGCGGATATTGTCCTTACCATACTGCAAGGCAACACTGCTTGTTAACATATCAACACCTGCTTTAGCACAAGCATATGCGGTTGCACCAAGGTCTCCTCCGCAGGATGCCATCGAACCGATATTTACGATAGATCCTTTGCCGTTTTTCTGCATATACGGTAATACACACTTAATGGCATAGAATGTACCGCGAATATCACTGTTGAAGATGTTATCCCACATTTCTAATGTTAATTCATCTACTCTTCCATCCGGTAAACCAACATTGGCTGCATTATTTACCAATACATCGATTTTTCCGTATGTCTTTGCGGTATCATCAATCAATGTTTCAATGGTAGTTATATCGGTTAAGTCAAGGAAATGATAAGAAGCACTTCCGCCTTCTGCCTTAATACGCTCAACTACAGCTTCTCCCTTTTCTTTACGGCGTCCGCAGATGACTACATGAGCACCTTCAGCAGCATATAATCTTGCGATTCCGATTCCGATACCGCTGGTCGATCCTGTAACAATTGCGACTTTATCTTTTAAACGATTCATCTTTATTCCTCCTAATTAGTCATATTTTTATTACTAATTTAAAATAGTACGAATTGAGTTAAGAATCAAGGACTAATAGCATGAAAAAGTTAAGAGATACCAACTATTCTAAAACAGTCCCTATGAGTTCTTTGTTATAATGTAGAAAATAGGCTATAGGCGAAAGGAGAACACAATGAAATTTGATCATGTCTTATCCCCAATCAAAATCGGGACAATGGAAGTGAAAAACCGTTTCATGGTTGCTGCAATGGGTACCGGTCACGGCTCACTTTCAGGCTTTACTGACAAACAATGGCTCGCTTACTATGAAAAACGTGCACAGGGTGGTTTTGGTTTGATTACGATTGAATCCAGCTCTGTAAACAAAAATGGCTTGAACTCAAACACACAGCCGGGTCTTTGGGATGATGCGTTTATCCCTCAATTTAAGGAAGTGGCTGAACGCTGTCATAAACATGGTGCCAAAGTCTCTGTACAGATCAACGATTCCGGAAGACAGAACAATCCTCTGTTAACAGATGGAACACCGGTATCCGGACCAAGTCCTATCGCATGTCCGGTATTCTCGGTTGTTCCTCACGAATTAACAATTGATGAAATCCATGAGTCCATTGAACGCTATGCCAATGCTGCATATCGTGCAAAAGAAGCAGGACTCGATGCGGTAGAACTGCATTGTGGCCACGGTTTCTTAATTGCCCAATTCCTTTCTCCGCTTTCCAACAAACGCTATGACCAATACGGCGGAGATCTTGCCGGCAGAGCAAAATTTGTCTGCGACATCATTAAGGCAATCAAAGAAAAATGCGGAAAGGATTTCCCGGTTATCGCTAAAATTACAGGCGATGAAAAAATTGTCGGCGGTCTGACCATCGCCGATACTAAGATTTTCGCAAGATATATGGAAGAAGCAGGACTCGATGCCATCGGAGTTACCGTATGTGCCTTCCCTTCCTTAAACTGGATGTCTGCTCCTTCTGATGTTGAATCCGGATTCAATGCTGCCAATGCCAAAGCAGTAAAAGAATCCGTATCGATTCCGGTTATTACAGTCAATCGTGTGAATACACCTGAAATTGCCGAAGATATTATCGCTACCGGCAAAGCAGATATGGTTGATTTAGGAAGAGGATCTTTAGCGGATCCGGAATTCCCGAACAAGGTCAAGGAAGGAAGAATTAATGAAATTTCTCAATGTATCGGATGCTTGCAGGCATGTTTAGGAAATATGCTGCAAGAACCACCTCTTCCTACAAGCTGCCTTGTTAACCCGATCACAGGACACGAAAGCGAATGGACTTTTGAGCCTGCAAAAGAGGCAAAGAAAATTCTGATTGCCGGTTCCGGTCCGGCCGGACTGGAAGCTGGATGGCTTCTTTCCAAAAGAGGATACGATGTTACTATCTACGAAGCGGATGACCACTTTGGCGGTCAATACCGCATCGGTGCATTCCCGCCTTGTAAACAATCCATTCTAACCGCCATCAAGTTCTGGATCACAATGAACCAAAAATACGGAACAAAGATGGTATTGAATACACCTGTCACAAAAGAGCTCATTCAAAAAGAACAGCCGGATGTTGTGATTTTGGCAACCGGAGCAAAACCGTTAGAACCTAACATTGAAGGCTTGAAAGAAGCCGGTGCTTTGAAGGCCATCGATGTAATCGCAGGTAAAGTACAGACAGGAAGTAATACATTAATTTTAGGTGGCGGTCTTGTTGGGGCTGAATGTGCAGATTTCTTAAGAGAACATTACATTCAGGCTACCATCATCGATCAGCTTCCGGATATTGCCATGGATCTCTATCTCGGTGCAAGAGAACACTTGATGAACCGCCTTGCGGGTGTACCGAGAATCTGTAACGCAAAGATTACGAAGGTATACAGTGATGGTGTCGATTATGAAATCGATGGAGAAATCAAGACAATCCGTGGATTTGACAACATTATTCTTGCCTTAGGTTCTACTTCCTACAATCCGCTTGAAGACCAGATTAAAGATCTAGTCAAAGAAGTATATGTGATTGGAGATGCTTTAAAAGCCGGTAAGACAAATACAGCTACCTCACAAGCCGCTGAACTTGCCAATCGAATTTAAGTAATTCATACCATCAAAGACGTCAAATTTTGACGTCTTTTTTCGTGAGGCTATATTAAAATAGTGAAAAAATAGTGAAATTTTAAAAAAAATCCGCCCTATCAGGTATATAAGTCTGAAGGACGGACTTCTATTTATTGATCAGATTTCATTATGTTTTAAAGATTGTTCAAATTCCCAAATTTCATCAAGATATTTATTCAACACTTGCTCAACTTCCTCTTTTGAATGTTCTTTTACAGAATATCTTCTAGTTGAAAAAGGAACTTCCCACTTCGCATCTGAATATCCATCCGGGAATAATTCACATATTTTATCTACTATATTTTTCTGCTGATCAGGAAGGTTGGTCAAATTAATTGCCAGCTGAATGTTAATTTCATTTTTATTTTTCTTCCTAATCTCATAATAATAATGACTGAACGTTTTCCAATCGCTTAAATATCCATCAATTGCAGGCAATAGAGAGTCCATATATTTGGTTTTAAAACGTATCCAGCCTTCTTCACATTTTGCAATTTCTACTTCAATATCAGGACATGATAACGCCCATCTATAATTCAACTCTGATAATTGTAACGATTGTCTAAATTCCTCTACTGTGGCTTTCCCATGGAATCGAGCTTTCAAATACGGTAATACTGCATTACAAATCTTATTACTCCACGTTGCATGGAATTGAGCCATTTTTTCCCAGTCTTGTTTATTAGTAATGCTAACATCTTTCAAGTGATAAACAATCCATGATGACTTATAGTCATCTCCTCTTCCCCAGCCCAGGGAAACACCAAGTTCTGATTCTATAGCATCTTTATGTTCATATAGAAGATCATATGCTTCTTTATTTTTATTTGTGTCATTACTTGCCAACCATAAGTCAACTCTGGCTTCATCATAATTGGCAACACATCTCACATCAAATCCTGCTATTCCAAAAGAGCCCCTAGTTTCATTGCTGGTTGTAGGAGTACAATTCAAATAAGTTTTCCTATATGCGTTTTCGCGCTGAATTATTGGTAAAGCATATTCCCAATAACTGCGACGAATCACTTTTCGTCCTTCCTCTTCTGAATCCGCAGATTTACTCGGTTGATAAGACCTTGCGCTGTACACAAAATCTTCTTCGATATCCAAATCGTATTTCCTTAATAATCCTCGGATAAAACTTACGCAATCATAAGCAGAATATCCCGTGCTGATAAAAATGTTAGTTCCCTCCAGTTTTACTGTCCCTTTAACATCTTTAGGATTGTATGAGAAAACAGGATTGATCCAGTCTTTAAAGGTCTCTAAATTTTTTGCCATACGTTCAATAACAGATGGGTCTTTATCGTATAACTTCTTAGCCACCGAGCGCACCATATCCGCAAAACTATCCGTACTTACTCTTTCACCTTCGAGCTCGTAATAATTAACAGCTTTATATGTGGCGTTGCTCGGTTCTGCACACGTATACTCTTTATATCTTGGATCAGAAAACGAGATTAATTTAGCTGGCTTATCAATCGGATATAAACGCATTACCTCTTTTGAAAGCCTTTTAGCCCGTTCTTGTATCGTCTTAGCATTCCATTCCACTTTATCTTGAATATCTGAATAAAGATTAACAATCTTTGTATTTTTATCTTCAATCATCTTTTTCTTTTCAAGGAACGGTTTATCTCCAAGCTCGCTATTATATCCTGTAAGTGTTAAATTACCCAACGTATGGAGCCATCTATCTTTATCTTCCATCCAGTTATCACCTAACATCTTTTGCCAGGAAGTTGATAGATTTTTATTCTGCGGCATTACATGTTCTACACTCAACATGTCCGTCATAACCTTTTCTTTGCCTTGGTTTTCAATTCCAACCAAGAGATATTTACAAAGAGCATGTTTACGATACAGGTTATTATTGATTAAGGCATATTCGAATTCATCATCGGTAGGAATGGCATCTCTAGATGTCAATTGAAGCATGAATGAGACGATAGAATCATAATAATGCTCTTTATTCTCTGCCTGGTTAAATACGCGGTTATAAAGCGTTTTATACATGCCTCTTAACGAGTTAGATGAAATATCACACATCGTTCTACGGATGCTGTAATTTAAAAGCATGCGCAATATCTTACCTAATTCCTCCTGATTTATTACACCATCTTTATAGTCATCAAACACCTTAAACAAGAAAAGGTATACTGTGGTTTGATTTAATAATTTAAGCCCTTCGAGAGATTCGTTAATTGTGCCCGAATAACTTGAACTGCCATTCAAGAAGACATTATAAAACTCTGCATAATGAAGTATTTCTTTTAACATGCCTTCGTTTGTATATTTGTCCTGCACATACAATTTTTTAAAATCTTCATATGCCTGTTTTTCTTTGGTGAATCCATCCAATTTGAAATTTAAATAGTCCATGAAGAAAGCTGTCATATTTTCTTTGGATACGAGATGTTCAACTTTTAACCAATAATCTTCATAAAGCTTATCCTGGTTTTCGTCCGTCATTAATACATAATTTCGAATTTGATCCGATAAGCTTAAAGGGACACCGGTAGAATTGATTCGCTCAAATATTTCCTGTGCATTATCACCTTGATCTAATCGTATCTTCGCACAAACCAGCTTCTCTATCCCTTTATATATCATCTTCACATCCATGTTAGGATCTTTCGCAAGAAGCTCTTGAATCAATTCTTTAAAAATAGAATAATTCACCCAAATTCCACTGCTTTTATCCATTTGATCATATTTGTTTTCCATCAAGAGATATAGCTGCTGGTTATCCGATTTAATTGGTTTTAATTTTAATTTGCTGGCTTCCTCCACATCGTAAGTGTCAAATTTATCTCTATTAATCACGCTTTCAGATAAAGATTCTCTTTGTTTTTCCGTTTCAGCACAATCGATTAAAGCCTTGATGAGCAAATAAACTGTGGTTAATCGCTGCTGACCGTCAACTATCACATAGTAATCGATTCCATGTTTAGGAGGAAGTTGAGCATATACAACCGATCCGCAAAAATGGGATTTATCCCTTTTATACGCATTTACGATATCCTCGAACAGTTTCACACATTGTTCGCGAGACCATTCATAATTTCGTTGATAAACAGGGATAATATATTGCTTCTTGTTTGGCTCTATAAAGTCATTGATTATTCGACCGCGTTCAATATCCATAAAGCACTACCTCCTAATTTCTATAATATTCTTAAAATATAATTTAACTCTTATCAATTTATGCGTTCACAGACATATCTTGATTATCAGTCCACAGTTCACATTGAAGAATTACTGTTTTAACAGCATCGTCCATGCCTTCAGGTGGATACTTGTGCTTCCTTAGAAGTCTTTTTACAATCATCCTCATTTTTGAGCGAGCAGATTCTCTTTTCTGCCAATCTATTGTCCGATTTTTTCTCAAAGCTTCTGCAAGTTCTTTAGTAATAGCGATAAGTTCAGCATTTTCATAGAAATCTTTAATAGCCTGTGGCTTTGTTAAGGCATCATAGAAAGCTAACTCATCTGCAGTCAATCCAAGCTGTTCACCTTCTTTTTTCGCATCCGAGATCTGTTTTGCCAAATTCAGCAATTCCTGAATTACTTCTTCGTTTGTTAACATTCCATTCAAATAGGCATTCATTGTTTTCTGAATGATTTCACTAAACAGCTCCGACTTAACGACATTTGTTCTACGATAAATCTGTACCTGTTCTGCAATAAGCTTTTTCAATAATTCAACCGCAAGATTCTTTTCCTTCATCTTGGATATTTCATCCAAAAACCGTGGATCAAATAACGAAAATTCTTCGTGTACATCAGAAAAGAGATTAATAACGCCTTCACTCTTTATACTCTGCTTTAAAAGTTCATTGATTCTCTGATTCATCTCCGGCAGGGAGATTCTTGAACCGGCTCCCTGGCTGGATAGGCGGTTTACCAATACCCGTATAGATTCAAAGAAAGCAGCTTCAAACCGGTCTTTCTCCTCAACCAGCGATGAACATAAAGATAATGCCTGTCTTAGCATAAAAGACTCTTTTAAGAAAGTTTCCCTATCTTTCTCACGCTTTATATCCATTATGAAGTTAACCGCACCGCTGATGGCCTTAGCTCTTTCCAGCTCAGTACCATTCAAGAATTTTGAATAATCATATTCGTGGAAAATATCCTGACAGACTTCCAACTTTTCAAGAAATTTTGGATATGCGACTTTTGCGACATCGGTATCGCCATAATTTTTTCTGTCTCGAACTGTATAATCATTCATAGCCTGCTTTAAGGCACTGGCGATTCCTACATAATCGACAACCAATCCACCCTCTTTATCTTTAAATACACGATTAACCCGGGCTATTGCCTGCATCAAATTATGTCCAGACATTGGTTTATAAACGTACATTGTCGCAAGTGAAGGCACATCAAAACCTGTCAGCCACATATCTACCACAATAGCAATCTTAAAAGGACTGTCATTGTCTTTAAATGAAATGGCTAAACTTTCTTTATATGCCTTATTTCCCACAATATCATGCCATTCTTCCGGGTCTTTGTTGCTACCTGTCATAACAACTTTTACTTTATCTTTCCAGCCCGGTCTAAGTTCTAAGATTTTTTGATAGATTTTCATTGCAATCGGACGAGAATAAGCAACAATCATAGCCTTTCCTGTCAGAAGGTTTTCCCTATAGTTTTCATAATGATCTAAAATATCACCAACTAAAGAATCTAAAGTTCTATCATTTCCAAGAATAGCTTCCATTTTGCCCAATTGACGCTTACTTTTTTCAATAAGCTCTGGATCAGCATTATTGGCCATTGCTTCATATTCGTCATCGATTAGTTTCAGTGTAGGCTCATCCAGTTTAAGTTTTATAACACGACTTTCGTAATAAACCGGACGAGTAGCTCCATCCTCTACTGCCTGTGTCATATCGTAGATATCGATATAATCGCCAAACACTTCCCGTGTATTTCTATCTGCTTGAGAGATTGGAGTGCCTGTAAATCCGATATATGTAGCATTTGGAAGGCTGTTACGAATAATACGTGCAGTTCCCACTACTTTTTTCGCAATATCTTCTCCTGTCTCATTCTTTGTTAACTTTATTCTTTCAGAAAGGCCATATTGTCCACGATGGGCCTCATCTGCCATTACCACAATATTTCTTCTTTCAGAAAGAGGCTCATGGGACTCTTCAAATTTCTGCATTGTCGTAAAGATAATGCCGTTTACTTTTCTTTTCGATAATAATTCTTTTAAGTTTTCTCTGCTTTCAGCATGTAACGGTGTCTGACGGAGGAATTCCTTACATTTAAAGAATTGATTAAATAATTGATCATCCAAGTCATTTCTATCCGTTAATACAACAACAGTCGGGCTGTCCAAGGCTTCCTGCAAAAGATGAGTGTAGAAAACCATGGAAAGGGACTTTCCACTGCCCTGTGTATGCCAAAAGACACCACCTTTACCATCGGTAACTGTAGCGTGTTTTGTAGATTCGATTGCTTTTCTAACTGCGAAATATTGATGATAACCGGCTAAGATTTTTATTTTGCTGATGCCATCATTTGAAAAGCAAATAAAGTTTTTTATAATATCCAGCAGTCGCTCTTTTTCAAACATTCCTTCAAAGAAGGTATCAAATTGAGCATATTGTGTATTTTCGTAACTGCCGTCTTTGGTTTTCCATTCCATGAAACGATCTTCACCTGAAGTAATGGTTCCTGCCTTACTTGTTAAGTGATCGCTCATAACGCAGATAGCGTTATAGATAAACATAGATGGAATCTCCAACATATAATTACGAAGCTGCAAATAGGCCTCAGATGCATCTGTTTCTTCTCTAGATGGCGATTTCAATTCCACTAGAACAACAGGTAATCCATTTAAAAACAAGATTACATCCGGCCGTTTTGTGCTGTTTTCAATAAATGTCCATTGATTTGCGATAATATACGAGTTATTGTCTGGATTCTTATAATCTACGAGGTAAACAATTGAAGATTTTTCTTCTCCATCAGCAAAATACCGGACCGGTACACCATTTTGTAGATAGTCCATAAAAACTTCATTTTTTTGTACTAATGAGCCATTTTCAAAGTTTCTCAGTTTATATAGTGCATCTTGAATTGCATTACGTGGAAGGTTCCGATTTAGACGCACTAAAGAGTCTTCCAAAACCTCATCATATAAAGGACTTCGGAAGTCTCTTTCTACATTTGGACCATAGACATATTGATAGTCCATTCCTTGGAATAGCTGTATTACTGATTGTTCGTAATCAGCTTCTGTATAAATACCCGGCATATTATTTACCTCCGATATTAATATTTATAGTGTTTTACAAATCAAAATTGGTTGTATTTAGTGTAGTTCTTACACGCAGAAACAAGAATTTAAACTAGAAATTGATGTCAGAAACATCGATTTCACCAGACATCAACCTAGGTAAAAGGGTATCTCTTAGAGCTGATAAGTTTTGAATTTCATCAACATTTGACTTCGTTTCCATCTTTATAGCATTAAGAATGGAACCAATTTTTAACTGCTCTGTCATTGGCGGAAGCAAAAAGGTGTATTTCTTGAAATCCTTTAAGACAATTCTCGGTAATGCAGAGCCGGATACATAGTTATCCCCGACATCCTTCCTAATCGAAGGATGCTTAAGGAGATAAAGAAGAATTTCGGGCATGATGATTTCTGTGTTAGGCCTAAAGATGGCAATTGAAGATAAGATAGCTTCATCTTTTTCTTCTGAGCATATGAAAATCTCTTTAAGATAACTGCCATCTTTAGCGACAAGGATGTCGTTGAGCCTTGGAACACAATCGTTTTTCTGCATTTTAAGGAACTCTTCTGCCGTAATGTGCTTGCAAGAAGAAGAATTGAAACCGTAAGTCTCCATGTCCTTAACTGAATACATGGGGTATGGAGCACCAGGAGCATCAACTGGACTGTAATGTGATCCATCAGTTATTCGAGCACACACATCATCTAAGGAAACCTCTATCCAGTTCGAAGGTGCAGTACCACCGTAAGGTTCATAGTCTATAAAATAATGACAGAAAAGCGCCAAGGCTTGCATCTCTAAATTCTTGTTTATCGCTTGATTTAATTCAATTTTATCGTCTATAGATGATAAAATTGATGAAATCTTCTTCTGATCTTCGATACACTCTGGAATTTTTACTTCAATCCCTCGCATTGTGTTGCCAGACACCTCTTTAAAAGTCGTTCCAGACCCCATGTTCTCAATTTTCTTCTTACTATATTTTAGGAGATAATAAAGAAACATATAATCAGTCTCTTTATTAGGGACAACACTCTTAAACCCTTGATTAGTGCATACTTCGTTAGCTGCTATGGCAACATATCCAATCGGTGCTCTCGAAGAAAATAATACTGAATGTTTAGGAATCAGTTGAGTCGAGCATGAATTCAATCCCATTTCTGTAATAAATCTTTCACCATGGGAAATATATCTTTCGGAAAACCCAGCAAGATCCTTGGGAGTAATCCAAGCAATATTGCCGTTTTCATAATTCTCTTTTTTCTTTGTTGAAGGTGTCGCCCCTCCGACAACATTTCCTATATCGCCAATCGTACATGTTTTCCATTTCATACTTCAAGCCCTTTCTATCCAATAAATTTTCTATGAGCATTCTTAACATTGCTCTGTTTGACCATTGCGTACTGCAATGTTGTATCAATTCTTTTATGTCCCAATAATTGTTGCAATTGCTCTATAGGCATTCCTTTATCAATCGCAACTGTAGCTAATGTTCGTCTAAATTTATGAGGATGAACTTTTTGAAGTCCTAAATTATTGCCAATATCTCTAATCCTCGACTCGATTCCTCCGATACTTAATCTAGTAAATGGAGATCTTAATGAAACAAATAACGCTTCGTTGTTGTCTGTTCTACTGTTTAAATAATTCTGAAGATGAATTTTTGTTCTAGCATCAAAATAAACAATTCTTTGCTTATTTCCTTTACCGAATACGACGCATTCTCTCTCATTAAAGTCTATATCGTTTCTGTTTAATAAAACCATTTCACCAACTCGCATACCAGTAGATGCAAGCATGTCAATCATCGCAAGGTCTCTAAGTTCATCGCAAGAATCTCTCATTTGCTCTAATTCTTCATCGCTATATGTATCTTTAACAATCAGGTTAGTTTTTACTTTATGAATTCTTCTTACCGGACTTTTTAATATATAGTCTTCATCCTCAAGCCATGAAAAGAAACTGGAAAGTATTCTTCTTATATTGTCTACCGTTACTTTACTGATCTTTTTATTTGTCTGATAATCTGTCAAATATTTTCTTAGATCCTCTGTTGTAATATGTATAACTTCTTTATCAACACCAAGTAGCAAATCATAAATTGTTTTTTTATAATAATTGATAGTTTTATCAGAACATCCTTCAATTCTTTTTGCCTCTAAAAACTTTTCTTGTAGTTCGATGCTGGATTGAATGTCTGATTCATCATCAAGAATATCAAATCTTGTTAAGACAGAATCCAGCGCATTTTTTAATTGATTAAGTTGGCCATTATTTAGTTCGGACAGCATTTTTTGTAACACTTCATTAATAATTTGTTTTTTCATATTGATTCTCCATATTGTTATTTATAGAGAACAATAACAAATGACATTTATTATTGCGAATCCGCTATTATAAACAAGAATTTAGAGCAGCAAGCTGCACTTGTTTTTGAAGAGTGGACTGACTCTTGCTCAGATAAGTGTACGATAAGTGATTTGTCTGACAATATATTAGACTACACTCCCGTTAACAAGGAGATGGTTCATCTTCTTAATAGTAGTGATGTTACTGAAGGGGTTTTCCCTATAGCACCATTAGTGCCTAATGAGGATTTGAAAGGTCATTTCAAAAAGAGATTCCAATCGGGTGACGTCCTCTATTCAGAAATTAGACCACGAAATCATCATTATGGTTTTGTTCAGTTTGATGCTTCCGAATATATCGCATCAACACGGCTAATGGTGATCCGTGTGATTGAAGCAAAAGTTTCGCCTGCCATGTTATATCAGTACCTTCTACTTCCAGATGTTGAAGCGGAGTTCACGTTAAAAACAGAGTCACGTTCTGGAACGTTTCCACAAGGCAATTATGCAGATATGGCGTCAATTGTAGTGCCTTATGCTTCTATTGAGACACAAGGCGAAATTTCAGCTACCTTAACTAGTATTAGGCGGTTAATATATGCAAACCAGATAGAAAACCAACGGCTTGAAGAGTTAAGGGATATACTCTTGCCTAAGCTTATGTCTGGAGAACTGGATACATCTGAGCTCAACCTTTAAGCTGCTAAATTCTTGTTTATATGCTTATTAAGCTGTATTTTATCATCAATAATTGACAAGAAATCAGATAACTTTTTCTGGATCGCAAAGTTTTCTGGAATATCAATTTCAAGTCCAAAAATATCATTACGATTAACTGATCCAAATACGGTACCACTTTCTTTATTGACCAACTGTGGCACATAATATTTTAACAAGTAATATAAAAACTCTTGATTTCCGTTTTTCATTCTAATAGAGCAAACTCCTCTACCCAAGCAGAAATCTATGGGAGTAATATTTAAATCTCCGACCGGTGCTCGAACGCTCATAATAACATCTCCAGCTTTTGCAACCTTTGTTGTCATTGAAGTCCAAGTATCAAAAGTAGGGTATTTATCTCCGAAAGTTCGATTCCCTTGTAAAAAAGGCATTCCTACTCCATCTGAGTTATAATATTGAGATTTAGGGGATTGACCCATTGTTATTTCAGCGATATCTCCCAGTTTACACTTCATATCCTATTGCTCCCAGTTTTTTACGAATCTCATCTTCCAATTCATGAGACTTTTTAAACATTTCAGACAACTCTGAAGTTAATCTTGCCATTTTCTCTTCAAATGGTTCTCCATCATCTTCCTGTTCTTCAATACCGACATATCTACCAGGAGTAAGAATGTAATCCTGTTTGGCAATATCTTCTAAAGTAGCTACAGCACAGAAACCTTTTACATCTTCCAATGTACCATTCTGGAATGCTTCAAATGTATCTGCGATCTTTTGGATATCCTCATCATCAAAATCACGATGTTTCCTATCTACCATATGACCCATTTTTCTGGCATCGATAAACAACGTTTTACCTTTTTGCTTCTTATTCTTGGTAATAAACCATAATGTTACCGGAATCGTAACGCTATAAAACAATTGTGTAGGTAATGCAACAATACCTTCCACAAGATCATCTTCTATAATTTTCTTTCTTATTTCACCTTCGCCTGAAGTCTGTGTAGATAATGCACCATTGGCTAATACAAGCCCTATTTTTCCATTAGGCGCAAGGTGATATATCATGTGCTGGATCCATGCATAGTTGGCATTGCCGGCAGGAGGAAGACCATACTTCCACCTTAAATCTTCAGTCAATTTTTCCTGTCCCCATGGATGGTAGTTAAATGGAGGATTCGCTAAGATGAAATCAGCCTTTAAATGTGGATGAAGATCATTGGAGAAAGTATCTGCCTGATAAGGGCCAAAATCTGCATCAATACCCCGGATAGCCATGTTCATCTTTGCCATTTTCCAAGTATCTGCATTGGCTTCCTGTCCATATACCGCAACAGTTCCGCGCTTTCCGGAATGAGCCTGTACAAAACGTGCACTCTGTACAAACATACCTCCAGAACCACAGCATGGATCATATACTCGACAATTATCAAATGGTTTTAAAACCGATACCAACGTCTTAACAACGCTTGAAGGAGTATAGAATTCTCCTCCACCTGCACCTTCTTTAGATGCAAACATCATAATACAGTATTCATAAGTTCTACCCAGAAGGTCTTTGCTTTCATCCGTATCATCCATATCCATATTTGTAAAGATATCTACAACATCACCAAGAACAGTTTTATCCAAGTCCGGATTTGCATAATTTTTAGGCAAAACATTTTTTAGTTTGGGATTGTCTTGCTCAATGGCTATCATGGCTTTATCTATAACGGTTCCAATTTCTGGAGTATGGGCATTAGAAGCGATAGTGTCCCATCTTGCTTCTTTTGGAACGAAGAATACATTTTCTTCTGCATATGCGTCTGGGTCATCTTCAAATCCTTCCCCCTCTTCAACTAAAACTTTATACCGTCGGTCAAAAGCTGTTGAAACATACTTCAAAAAGATAAGCCCAATAATAACCTTTCTATATTCTGCTGCCGGAATGTGTCCCCATAAGACACAGGCAGCATCCCAGATTTGTTTTTCAAATCCAACATTCGCATTATTTTGTGGCATATTATTCCCTCCCTATAACTACGCAAGTATAATTCCGTTATCTAACAGTTCTTTTAGTTTCTTTCTAAAGTCACTTTTTGTAATATGTAAAGAGTTTGTTCCAAGCCTTACAACCGGTGGATATCCCTCTTCCTTTTCAATTGCAGTTATCACACTGCTATGATCACCTTTAGAGATCCCGCTATGTGGTAGAGGCCCCACTAAAATCACAGAATAGTTTGGATTCCATTGCGTTTT
Organism: Erysipelothrix rhusiopathiae; assembly: GCA_902772725.1. Taxonomy (GTDB): domain Bacteria; phylum Bacillota_I; class Bacilli_A; order Erysipelotrichales; family Erysipelotrichaceae; genus RUG11795. The sequence goes on along the minus strand of CACYBS010000313.1, from coordinate 3,963 downwards.
CTTAAAGTCAAACTTAATCCCAACTTCATACTCTAGATGCAATTCAACTCTGCTTTTATCAATTCCGTATTTTCCAGCTACAGATAACAAAACATCTTCTTTCACATTAGACTGTCCAATTACGAGAATCTGACCGGTTTTAAATACCTGGTACGAATTATTACCGTACAATAATTCTTTTAATCCAAGCAATGACAACAACTCTTCTAATTGTCCTGTTCTATTTAGTTTTGTCAAAATTGTGAGTAAATTTTCTTCTAATTCCATTCTAAGAGATTCTTCTAACTCGCTCAGCTCTTCAATACTCAACAATTTACTCACCACCCTCTTCATCAAATATATGACGTAAGCGACTTGTTGCTTTTTCCATTCGTAATTTAAGCACTTCTATTTCGTCTAGAGTCTCTAGATATTTATTAACAACTCTTCTTTGTTCTTCCATAGGTGGAACCGGCACTTTTATTTTGGATAATTTATCAATACCGATGTTCGGGATTGTTGCACCCACCGTTATGCTTTTAAGAGTTGCGATACCCTTTTCACTTTCAAAGAAGGCCTTAAGATAATATGGATCTACTCTTTCGGCATCCACTTCAATAATGAACAAATTACCATTTGCCAATATTTTTTGGCCTTTATTTACTGATGCAACAGCTACCTTATATGGGTATCCATTCTTAGAAAGAATTAAATCATTGTTGTTTAAGCAATATTTCTCAAATTTAGGATCAATATATGACAAATATTTTAAGTTTTTATCAATGATGCCGTCTTGAATATTTGAAATCATCAAATACTGCATGTTTGTTGGTTCTTCAGAAGCCATATCATCCAACTGCTTTGCGTTGCAAGGAGCGCCTCGTGTAATTTTTTTAATGACAGTTTCAAATGTCTCTGGATATTCAATTTCAATATTGCTGTCAAGATATCGGCTTAAACTCAGAGTATATTCATTCTCTTTCAACTGATTCAATGTAATTTTTCTGCTAAAGTCTGTATCCTCAGTTAAAGCTGTCATAATCGTATCTATATCTTCATCAGAGAATTCGTTCATTCTTCTTCCCTGCTGACAAATATTTGTCGCATCCACAAATCTGATGTCTTTATTATTGCTGCTGATAACAATCATTGTTGTTGAAACACTCATATAACTAAACATGTTTTTTGGCAAGGTGATTACAGCTTCAATAATTCCCTGTTCCACAAAATACTTTCGTACAGGTTCATCCATAGTATTCCATGTACTGCCATTGGTCATAATCGCAACCGCTTTTCCTTTTTCGGCCAACAAATTATGAATCAAGTAATTAAAAGCCCAATCTGAAGAATGTACTCTTCGATGTCTAAGACATTTTGAAGCAAGTTCTTCCATCAATTTATTACCGCCACTTAAATTATTAAATCGTAATCCAAAAGGATAGTTCGCAAATATTTTGTCATATTTAGGAGTTGTTTCAAGATTTATTGAAAAAACATCTTGCAGAATAATTTCAGTTTCATGACTGATTAATTCTGATCTAATTTTTGAAATCGCTCTATAATAAGAATTAATTTCATATCCTGTGTAAGTAGCTTCTGGTACTTCCAAATTAACATAGTTGATGAAAGCACCTGTACCACAGCATAAATCAGCAACTCTTTCACCCGGCTGAATATCTAATATTCTTGCAGCTAATTTAACAATGGATGTTGGAGTGCTGTATTCTCTGCCCCTTGAATCTAAATCATACGCGAAAGCGACTAATGCCATTGCCTCAGAAGAATATTTTTCAACTAGCGGCTTAATTTCTCCCCAAATTTGTTCTGTTATATACTGTCTTATTGCAGGCAATACCTCTTCATCAATGTTTAATCGATAATTTTCCATAATCTCTTCATAAGTAATAGTTGAAGGATTCTCCAATAGCTGTACACGATATAAAAGGTAAGCTGCTAAAACCGGAATCATACTTCTGTCCCCTGTTGCGTATCTAAAGATATTTGAGGATTCCAGTTCTTTAATAGCCGCCTTAGCTTCTTCTTGAATTTTTGTGTTTTCTACAATCTTTTTCGTTAAATAAGGCATACATCATTCTCCTTTTGGTTATCCATAACCACCATTATAATATGACTTGCTCACAGTTTTGTCAATGGTTATCGATAACCAAAACGGCTTTTTTGAGTTTTCATCGTAATTTATATCCTGATATATAAAATTATACTAAAGATATGATATAGAATAAATAGACCTTTTTGGGTGTTACCCTTAATCTCTATCATAAATATGAAAAAGCCGATTTTGATCGGCTCATTTCATTAATATTACTTTTTTACTCCGGGAGCTTATATTTGCCTGCAGGGGCAGATGCGATAGCTTTCGTAGATCTGGCATATTGAACACCGACTAACAGTGCTGCTTCCAGTTTTGGTCCTAAGCGTTTGTAACCAAACACTCTGGACATTTCTTTCACCAAATCATCTTTTGTTAACTCTCCTTTGGTCTTTAGAGCATAAACTGCCGCATTACGCATTTCCTGCGGACAAATCTCATTCCCCGATCTTTCATTACTGATACGCAAGCCATAATAAGCTTTTGGATCTTGATCCGGTGCCCAACAGAAAACCATACCTTTCTGCTTCTGAGATTTTATCTTCACAGATTTAATTGCTTTCTCTGTAGCTTCTAATGCAGAATTACTCTTATTTATGCCAAAAGATGTCATTATCTTTCGAATCAGAATATCTTTGAGAATCGGTGCCTCAGCCTGAGCGATTTCTAATGCCCTCTGTCCGATTTCCTGTTTACGGCCGGTTGAAATATATTCATCCAAACTTAATTTCAAATCAGATTCCGGAGCAAATACATATGGAACCGGAACAATTTCTATCGCTTGACTTTCTTCAGATTCTTCTTGAACAGCTTCTATTGATGAATCATCCGACTGTTCTGACACGGCTTCATCCACTAATGGATCTACTTCAAATACCCGCGGTATCTCTTCTGTTGAAGAAATCTCATTTTCGATTATTTGATTAGATTCATCATCGCTGTTTTCCGAAACGTCATCCTGCTGATCCATTAACGGCATGGACTTAACAGATTCCGGTATTTCAATCTGTGGAACAGCTTCTGTTTGCGTTAAATCACTTTCCTCTTCAGATATATCCTGCGGTTTTGACACTTCAGGAATCTGTGGCATCTGTATGTCTTCACTTTGAACTTTAGGTGGTGTTAATACTGCGTCTTCAACTTGAATCTCTTCTGTATCTGCACTTTCAGCCATGATTTCTGCTGCCTGTTTCTCAAGTTCTTCTTTTAAAGCCTGTTCATCCTTTTGAAGCTTCTTAGCAGCTTGTTTTTTCTTTTCGTTTGCTTCAAACTGCTTCTCGGATTGAACCTTCGCTTTCTCTAAAAGAGCTTCCAGCTTCTTCAATTCACGGTCCCTATTATCCCACCAGTCAATAGTCCATATCCTATGAATCGTCCAGCCAAGATTTTTTAAGACTCCGATTTGGGCTACTTCTCTATCTCTGGTGTTCTTTGTCTGACGATAACCCTCACCATCCAATAAAATACCCATCATATATTTGGTTGGATCAAATGGGTCAACTACCGCAATATCCACATGGAAATCCGAATGACCGACCAAAGGAATACATTGATAACCGCAATCCGTAATGGTTTGGCATACGCTTTGAAGGACACCTTCTTTTGTCTTTTCTTCAGTCTTTACAGCTTCATCTTGATACAGCTCATGACCTTCTGCATATCGTAAGAATTCTTTAAACGCCCTCAATCCTTCCGGAGAATTCTCGGTAACTCGGATATCCGTTGAATAAATACTTGAGAAAATCGTCATTGTGATACGGGCTCTGGAGAACGCAACATTTAATCGCTTTTGCCCGCCCGACTTATTAATAGGTCCAAAGTTCATGGAAATACGGCCTTTTTCATCCGGTCCATAACCAATCGAGAATAAGATT
>CACYBS010000312.1 GCA_902772725.1 Erysipelothrix rhusiopathiae | reverse complement strand
CCGGCAGACTGGTTTATTCCTGCAGTCTGCCGGTTATCTTTCTGATCAACTGTCAACATTTTGTCCTTGACTTTGGGACCAGTTTACTTTTCGTTGAACCCTTCATATTCCAGAATGAGTTTTCCTTCGCTGTCGGCTAATCCAAATACACCTTTAATGGTAAGATCCACCGGAGTCACATCCGAAAAATCCAATTGTCCTGTGTATTTTGCCGCATAAGTATATGAGCCTGTAATATGCCATACTCTATCAATGCTGTCGATAAGCTCCTGCATTTTCTCATCAGGTGATGTTACTTCCACCATGAACCCTTCATTGTAAGATACAACATCCTCATCTGTATCGGATACTGCTCCATATGTATAGCCTGTGATATGGATAATGACCGGTGATCCATATAAATCTTCATGTCTAAGGTCCGGCTTATATCCTGTTGTAACATGATACTCTAAAGGGAAAACATTATATTTTGGATAATCTTAAGATACACTTTGAAAAGCTGTCTGTATCTCTTCTCCATCCAAAAAGATGGCTTCATACCAATAATATCCTTCTGCCAGTTCCTGTTCGCTTTGATGAATCTGTTTTGTACCCAATTCCTTCTGTTCCATAGGAAATGTCCTCCATGTTTGATGTCTTTTGTATCACTGTATTCAACAATTATTTTCGTACCGGTCTCGGTTTATTCGCTGCGATTTCCATAGCGCAATACTTTTCACTATTTTTCTTAAATTGGCTGAATACCCAGAACTGCAGCACAATAAGTACTATGACAATCGCAAGACCGGCAATAACGGCAATGGTCAGAATATCATCGTTGGTTGACTGAAGCCCTAAATTGGAAGCTGTTGCCGCATCATATATCGTGTGCAACAATACCGGAAGGAACATACTTAAGAACAAATATTTTCCGCAAGCTTTTTCTCCGGTCTGTTTATAGTATTTGTACAGTCCGAAATTTAATCCCATCGTAATGCCGAAAACCATATGAAGACCAAATGTCGGAATACGTGTCAAAGCAGTAAAAGCACTATTACCACCATACAATGCCGCCTCTAAGATAGTAAAGCCAAAGCCAACACCGGCACACAACATCGCATATTGATAAACTTTTTTCGGTTTGACAATCGCAAGTACAAGAAGAAACACCAGAAGCTTAACCAATTCTTCGGTAAAACCCGCAAGTATAAAGCTGGAAATCAATGAGCGTAAGACCAACGAATCGACAAATTCCGAAATCGGCCCACCTAAGATCTTAGGTATGCCAAGGCTGAATACTATCACCAGCACCGTAGATAAGATTGGTGCAAATAAGCCTAAAACAACCGGCACAACCGTTTTCGATTTTTCAAGCGGATTTGGTAAATCGCGTTTAATCATTCGAAAATATATAATACCGCAAAGAATTGATGAAATTAATGAAACTATTATTCCCATATTTTTCCTTTCATTTAGTCTGTAACACATAGAATGTTTTATATAATATATCATTATTTACCAGTTAGTCTCAATCGAGGTCTAATAATCCCCCTTCTTATCATATTTCAGATATTTTCTTGATATATTTTTACCTCTATTTACGATATTATTTTGATACGAGGAGGATTCGCCGTGATACATATACGTCCTGTTTCAGATTTAAGAAACAAATTCACTGAAATCGAAGAAACGGTAGTTCGCTCCAATTCTCCTGTCTTCTTAACTAAGAACGGATATGGAACGATGGTATTACTCAGTATTGAACAATATGCTGCCCTTACGGAAAACATCGAAAAGAAACTTGATGAAGCAGATCTTTATGCCCAAAATTCATCTTTAAGGCGGTCGCGGTCTGATGTTTTCAATCAGGTAACCAGCAGAATCGATGAACAAGAATAAATATACTTTCATTTATATACACAAAAACAGCGCCGGAGCGCTGTTTCTGTTTGAATAGTTTTTTTTAGGGAGAGAGATTATGTTTTTGGTTTATTTATTGTCCTTTTCCTTTGGACAATTATAGAATACACTGTCAATATCTCAGAAAAATGCGAACAAAACGGAAAAAAGTGTGACTTTTGTTCCAATCGTGTGAAATTGTCAAACCGAGATTCCATACAAAAACAGCGCCGAAGCGCTGTTCCTGTTTCATAGTTTTTAGGGAGAGAGATTATGTTTTTGGTTTTTTT
>CACYBS010000311.1 GCA_902772725.1 Erysipelothrix rhusiopathiae | reverse complement strand
TAATGCAGTTAGTAAAAGGAGATTAAATAATATGAGTTTTCCAAAAGGTTTTTTATGGGGTGGCGCTGTTGCAGCCAACCAATGTGAAGGTGCATACCTTGAAGATGGAAAAGGTTTATCCGTTCCTGATATGTTATTAGGTGGTGATGTAAATACACCAAGAACATTCTTGCCGGTAACCGATCCAAACGCTTTCTATCCTTCTCATGAGGCAATCGACTTCTATCATCATTACAAAGAAGATATCGCTTTATTTGCCGATATGGGATGGAATGTATTCCGTTTATCTATTAACTGGGGAAGAATTTATCCAAACGGGGATGATGAAACTCCAAATGAAGCAGGTTTAGAGTTCTATGACAAAGTGTTTGACGAATGTGCAAAATACGGAATTGAACCGTTAGTAACTATCTGCCATTATGAAATTCCATGGGCAATCGTTACTAAATATCATGGCTTCTATTCCAGAAAGACCATTGATTTATTCGTTAAATATTGCGAAACCATCTTTAAACGCTATAAGAACAAAGTTAAATATTGGCTGACTTTCAATGAAATCAATACACCGTTAATGTCACTTGACGGTGGTATGAGCAATATGTACAGCTTAGGTTTGATGGAAGATGAAGATATCAACGCTACACAGCCTATTAAATTATCAGATATCAAGAGCGATACACAGAAAAAGTGGCAGGCATTACATCATGAATTTGTAGCTTCCGCATTAGCTGTTCAATTAGGTCATGAAATCAATCCGGACTTCATGATCGGCTGCATGATCTGCCATATCACTCTCTATCCATTAACATGTAACCCAGCTGATATGTTATTGGCGCAGCAGGAAGATGATTTAAAGAACAATCTGTGCGGTGATGTTCACGTTCGCGGTGAATATCCGGATTATGTAAAGGCAATCTGGAAAGACCAGGGTGTAGATCCTTCCTTCATTAAGCCGCAGGATTTAGAGATCTTAAAAGAAGGTACCGTAGATATGTATACATTCTCTTACTACATGTCTAACTGTGTTACAGTCAATCCGGATGCTGAAAAGACAGCCGGAAATATGTCTATGGGTGCTAAGAACCCTTACTTGAAGGCTTCTGACTGGGGTTGGCAGATTGACCCGATTGGTTTAAGATGGACTTTAAATAAATTAGCTGAACGTTATCCGCATGTTCCTTTGATGGTAGTAGAAAACGGATTCGGTGCTTTTGATAAAGTTGAAGAAGATGGTTCGATCCACGATGAATATCGTATCGATTACTTCCGTGAACACATCAAGGCAATGGGTGAAGCTATTGATGATGGTGCTCCGTTAATCGGTTACACTACATGGGGACCAATCGATTTAGTATCTGCAAGTACCGGTGAATACGCTAAGCGTTATGGATTCATCTATGTTAACAGACATGATGATGGAACCGGTGACTTCTCACGTTCTAAGAAAGATTCCTTCTATTGGTATAAGAAGGTTTGTGAATCCAACGGTAAAAACCTTGATTAATTATTAAACAGGACAGCGGATTTTTCCGCTGTTTTTGTGTGCTCGGAAATATGTTATGATTTGGTCAGGTATAGGAGGAAATAATACATGAAAAAGTTAGGATTTGGTTTAATGCGTCTGCCAAGAATTAATCCGCAGGATCCGGCATCTATTGATTACGATAAATTATATCCTATGGTGGATTTATTTCTGGAAAGAGGGTTTACCTACTTTGATACCGCATGGATGTATCAGGCTTTTGAAAGTGAAAGATCCGTTAAAAAAGCTCTTGTAGAACGTCATCCAAGAGACAGCTTTACCATTACGACAAAACTACATTCCAGTTACTTCGATTCGTTTGAAGACAGAGATAAGATTTTTTACGGCCAGTTAGAGAAGACCGGTGTTGAATATTTTGATTATTATTTATTACATGGAATTGAAGATCCAAATTATCCGAAATTTGAAAAATATGACTGTTTTAACTGGATGCTGGAGAAAAAGGAAAAGGGACTTGTGAAACATGTAGGATTTTCTTTCCATGGCTCTCCGGAAGTATTGGATACTATTTTGACAAAATATCCGCAGATGGAAGTTGTTCAGCTGCAGATCAATTACCTGGATTGGGAAAGTCAATGGATCAAGAGCAGAAAGTGCTATGAAGTATGTGAAAAGCACAATAAGCCGGTAATTGTCATGGAACCGGTAAAGGGTGGTTCTCTGGCAAAGATTCCGGAAGCTGCCGAGAAGCTGTTTAAAGAAGCTGATCCTAATAAATCCATTGCAAGCTGGGCAATCCGTTTTGCAGCAAGTCTTCCAAATGTTGCACTTGTTCTATCCGGTATGAGTACTTTAGAGCAGGTTGATGATAATACTTCCGTTATGGATCCTTTTGTTCCGTTAACCGAAGATGAAAATGAGTTGTGTTTTAAAGCAGCAGATATCATTAATAATCAAATCGCAATCCCTTGCACAGGATGTTCTTATTGCGCGGATGGCTGTCCGATGCAGATTGCGATTCCGCAGTATTTTTCACTCTATAATGAACATGCCCATGATGATATGGATGAAAAAGGCTGGACGGTTGCCTTTAACTATTACAGCACCATCGCCATAGATCATGGCAGGGCATCCGATTGTATTGAATGCGGCCAATGCGAAGGCATATGTCCTCAGCATCTTCCAATCATTACATATCTTAAAAAAGTGGCAGATGCACTAGAAGAAGAATAATACAAACCCCGGACATTCCGGGGTTTTATTGTGTCATGGCAAACAATGATGCAATATGATATATTATTATTAAATCTAGAACATTTGAAAATTAAGGAGGAAAGCATATGTCTCCAAAATGGTATTACGCCAAAGATAATAAGCCGATAGGCCCTTTTACTGCAGATGAAATGAAGCGGCTGCATAATGAGGAAACAATTCAGGATGCCACCTTTGTCTGGTGCGAAGGAGCACCGGATTGGAAGTTTTATCGAGACACGGAATTATCCATGGACTCCATACCACCGGAATATGAACCGGAGGAGGAAACCGTTGTTCTTGCCGATCCGGAAAACGAACAAAGTCCGATGGAAGAAGCAGCTTATGATGATTATATCGATCATGTAAAATCCCAATCTAATTCGGACAAGGCTGAATGGTATTATTTAAAAGGTGTGACTCCACAGGGACCTTTTACCAAAGAAGAGATGACATCTTTATTTGAAAAGGGAGATATCAATAAAGATACGCTGGTACTTATATCCGGTGAAGAAAATTGGCAAAATTATAAAGATTCTAAATTATATACACCGGCTGCCAAGGTAGAATTGATGCCGGACAAAACCGATGTCCGCATGCCGGAGACAGAAGAAGTTGATAATGGAGCTACAGAAGTCTACGCAGATGATATGACCTCTACCGAACCATACGAGTATAATGCCTTCGATGATTTTGGAACAGAAACAGATGAAAAAGAAGAGTGGTATATCGATCATGACGGGCCTTATACTTTAAGAGCATTGCGTGCGATGTATAAGCGGGGAAATATTGATGCCGGTTCCATCATTGCCAAAGCGGATGGAACAACACTTTCCATATCGCAATTACAGGATGATGTATTACCGGAAAAGAAGGTAGATCAATGGTTTTTAGCCCGCAATGGGAAAGCGGATGGACCATATGATCAAACCGATATTATAAACTGGGTTCTTTCAAAACAGATTCCAATCGATATGCAGATTTGGAAGGATGGCATGTCTGACTGGATCAAAATCAGCGATTCGAATCTTTTAACCGAAAGTCAGAAACAGTCTTTGATACCGCAGAAAGAGAAGTCAGAACCGAAGCCTAAAAAATCAAAAATGCCTTTGATTATTGGAATTATAGCCGGCATCTGTATTTTGGGAGGCATTGGTTTCTTCTTATTTGGAAAAGGATCAAAAGAAGAAATACAGGCATCCTCCTTTACCGGAAATTGGAAACTCAGCAAATATGCACCTGCTGATGGAGATTTCTGGGATCTTTCGTTAAGTGAAGTACAGAAATTGAGAATGTCGGTTGATAATGATGGTGAAATCACAATCCGTACAAACGGCAGAGACATTTATGTAGGAACATGGACCATCGATGGAGATGTTGCCGATATTCAAGGAAATTTAAATGATGAGTCTGCCGATTTAGAATTATCTGTAAATGAAGACGGAGAAGTTGTCATAAAAGAAAAATCGGATGTTACTTTGATCTTTGTGGAAGATGAAGATGCATCAACAAACGAAGATTCACAATCCAGCCAGGCGGAACAATCCGAACCTCAACCGGCTCCAAATCCGGATTTGGGTACTTATCGTTTGAATTATGATATGAATCTGCGCTCTCAGCCAAATCGCAATTCTGCAGATGCAGGGGATATTGGCGAAGGAAGCACGGTTAATATTGTAGAAATTGACAATAACAGCGATGGTAAATGGGGAAAGACATCGGATGGAAAGTGGATCTGCATATCCGATGCGAATTATAACTATTTGACCAAACAATAGAAAAGGGGAATCGATATGATATGTAAAGAGTGTGGAGCCCCACTCAAACCAGGGGCTAAATTCTGTACCAAATGCGGTGCCGAAGTTGAAAAAGAGCCAATTATTTTAACCTGCCCGGAATGCGGCAGACAGGTAAGCGAGAACCAGCAGTTCTGCCGTTTCTGCGGATGTACATTGGATTTTTCGAATCATCATCAGCCTGATATCCCTGATATCCCTGATATTCCGGTTATCCCTCAACCCGAACAAAAACAGACTTCTTTCTTTGAATCGGAAGTAAAACCAATGAAAGAAGAACCAAAGGAAGAAAAGAAGATGCCGGACATCAAAGCGATGGACCATTCGAATTGGCCTGCCTATATTTCTATGGCAGCTGCTGCCATTGGCTTTTTATCTCCGCTGAGATGGGTTGTTAACATTCTGGTCGGTGTAGTGATACGTTTATTCAGATTGTATTATTTTTATCCAATTATGCGGTTTATCTCCTTTATGTATGGCTTCATGCATTGGGTATGCATCATTCTTTGTCTGGTTGTCGTGGCAGGATTATCGTATTTACTTTCCATTGAAAAAAGTGAAAACCAAAGCTCCATCTGGGTTGGTTTTATCCCTGCAGCCTTTTCTTTGATTGCGGTCATCTTTACTATGACCATGCATCCGGCTTTAAGCTTTTTGGTTTCAATTCCTGCCATTCTTGTAGGATTATTGCTGGCAAATAAAGTATTTATCAAAAGAGAAGTATTGCGTGGTCCATTTGATATTAATAAAGAATTGGACAGCTTAAAAGGATTCTTTGTTTCCAATAAGCCAAAAAGTGCACCGGCCTCTACTTCAAAAAGAACAGTTAAAACCGGTGTTCCAACGGTTGTTAATGAGCGCTTGAATGAAGCTTCTTATTTTGATGGAAACGGTAAAGATTTATTTGTGATTTCACTTGTGAACGCACTGGCCATGAGCGTTACCTGCGGAATAATGATTCCGTGGGCACAGGTACGTGTGGCAAGATATGAGGCCGGTCATACTGTTTATAACGGAAGACGTCTGCAGTTTGTCGGCAAGACATCGGATTTGTTTATTTTATATTTAAAATGGATTTTATTATCGATGGTTACCTGCGGTATTTATACTCCTTTTGCGATGGTGGAATATACTAAATGGATCAGCCGTTATACCGGTTATGAAGATGAAACACCGGGTCCAAATGGCTTTGCGGGATCCGATTTTGATGGCAATGCCTTTGAATACTATGGATATACCAGTTTAGGCGGAGCCCTGACGGCACTAACCTGTGGCATTGGTTCGGGATGGTATTTCAACTTATTGAAGAACTGGACATTGTCGCATACAAAAGTATGTCATGACCGTATGGCTTATGATAAGGATACCTGGACAAGTACCTTAGGTATATTGCTGGTAAACTATCTATTGACTTCGGTAACCTGCGGTATTTACGGTCCGTGGGCAAGATGCCATATTCTTGAATATGCGGTTGCGCGTACTCATATAAATCCTAATTATAACTATCATGAATAATGAAATGAAAATACGGGCAATTGAAAAGGGAAAATCTATTGCCCGTGTTCTTATAGCAGGTATTTTATATGCACTATGGGTCCTTATGACCGGACTTTATATTCCATGTCCGATTCGGACTCTTACCGGCTTTTTATGCCCGGGATGCGGGATCAGCCATTACTTTATTCATCTGATTCAATTTGATTTTAAACAGGCATTTATGGATAACCAGTTGGTATTTATCTTAATGCCTTTTGCGTGTGTTTATTTTCTTTACCGTACATGGCGCTATATCAAATACGGAAAAGAAGATTACTCTAAGATTGAATTGTTTTTGTTTATCGTGCTGTTTTATGGCTGCATCGGTTTTATGATTTGGCGAAATATGAATTGAGAGGTTGTATGAGTGATAATGGAAAAGTGATATTCAGCGGACTGGCAGCCTGCTTATTTGTTGGGCTTATGAGTTTTTTTGTGCTTGTAGTTAATAAAAATGAATCCAACCCCGTTACAGCAAAGGTGGATACATCCATGCAGGAAATGGAGATGGATATTCCTGCTTTAACAAATGATCAGATAGAAAACGCATATCACGATATACTTGATAATTATCGAAATCACACAGGAGATATCAATGAGAATTATGGCACCGATCTTTCTTATTCTTATGTAGATATCATGGAGGATGGCTATCCGGAATGTATCATTGCCTCTGTGAATGAGAATGGATATAAGGTGGTGGATGTATTTGGCTTTGATGGTTATCAAACCAAAAGACTCTGCACGCTTCCAAGTGATAAAGCTAATATCAAATTACTAAAAAACGGACTTGTCTATGAAGCCAATCGAACCGAATCGATCAAATATAATGCCTTTTATCAAATGATGCCATACTCTGCAGATCTTTCGCATCGAATTACGTTTTACAGCCGTCATTCAACCTATTGGATCAAAGAGGATGATGGTGAAAAAGAAGAAGTGACAAAAGAAGAGTATAACTCCAAGGGATACCCATACCAGTTTTTTACGGTTTTGGAAGATATAGAATGGACAGTGATCAACTCATGAATACAACGATTATAGCTGAGCATCAGATAAAACCGGCCGTTTTATATGTTATGGCAAACGGAAAGATACAATCTTACTCTTTGAAGTCGAAAATGAGTTTGGGAAGAGAAAATGATGCCTTTACATCGGATATTTCCATTCCTGCTGCCTTAAAAAATGTTTCCCGTCATCATGGTATCTTTACTACGGAAAAAGGAAATACATACTACAAGGATGTCAAATCTGCCAACGGGACCTGGTACAACAACCGTAAGCTGGAGGCCGATACTTTGCAGAGATTATCCCATGGGGATGTGCTTCGCATTGTATCAAAGTCCCATCCGGAACAATTTGTGACGATCATTTATGCAGAAGATTATCCTGAATCTTTTGGCTGGAAGCGGATTTCTTTAAAAGATCAAAATCAATTGGAAATCGGAAGATCTGCAGCATCTGATATTCATTTAAACAGTGAGAGTATATCGCGTGCGCATGCGGTCTTATTTAAAAGAGGGAATCGCTGGGCAATCGGTGACAGAGAAAGTACCAACGGCATATATCACAATAATATCAGGCTGTATGCTCCTATCTTTTTAAAGCCGGGAGATGTAATCCGGGTTCAGAATTTGAATTTCTTATTTGCAGGGAATTCATTGATTTACCAGCAGCCTAAACATTTAGAAAATTCCTACCAGTTTATTCAAAACATTCCTAAGTTTCAGATGGTACATAAAGACCGATTATCGATTCATATCGATGAAAGAAGTGTCATCAGCCATATGAAAAAAATCGTTCTTTTACAGGATATCAATATGGATGTTAATGCAGGTGAGATGGTGTTGATTCTAGGTGGATCGGGTGCCGGTAAGACAACGTTTATGAATGCGGTCATGGGCTATGAAAAAGCCGATGGGCGGATTCTTTACGGTAATACCGATGTCTATTCCGAGTACGATACGATGAAATATAAAATGGGATTTGTCCCGCAAAAGGATTTACTGCGGATGGATGACAGGGTCATTGATACGCTGCACGATGCGGCCAATATGAAACTGAAAAAGATGTCCCATGCCGATAAGGAAAAAAGAATCAATGATGTCTTACATACATTAGGTTTGGAAAGAGAAAAAAACAGCCTGATCAAGAAATTATCCGGTGGGCAGTGTAAGCGTCTGAGCATCGCGGTAGAGTATATATCCAATCCAAGCTTGTTCTTTTTGGATGAACCGGATTCAGGACTTGATGGTATTATGGCAAGAACCTTGATGGAAAATCTGCGTGTAATTGCCAATGAAGGCAAAATTGTGATGGTGATATCCCATGGGCCGGACAGAGCCAAAGATCTATTTGATAAGGTGATTGTACTTGCCAAAAGTGTAAAGGACAATTGCGGAAGACTTGCCTTTTATGGGTCAGTGGATGAAGCGTATCGTTTCTTTGATACAGATTCCTTAGAAGGAGTTGTGAAAAGAATCAACCGCCCGGATGAGGGCGGCGATGGCTTATCGGATTTCTATATTGAAAAATATCAGCAGAAGAGGTAGTACATATGGGAACTTCACGATTGAAACAAACACATATCTATATTCAAAAATGTTTCCGTATTTTTCTCAATGAGGGAGGATGGAAGACATTTATCAGTGCGGCGATCATCACCTTAATCATTGCCGGCGTCGTCAGTGAAGATATGTTTAAGTCTTATGCAGCTACCCGTAACGGCGCTTTTGCCTTAGTTTGTGCATGCATTTGGATCGGTATCTTTAATTCCATCCAATCGATCTGTAAAGAAAGAGATATCATAAAAAGAGAACACCGCTCAGGGTTACACATTTCTTCTTATATTGCTGCACATATGGTATTTGAGATGTTTTTATGTCTGATTGAAAGTTTGATTGTGACCGGAATCCTTGTCGCTCTAAAAGGAGCCAATCTAGCTCCTAAAGGAGTTATGTTTTCCAGCATTCTGGAGTTAGAGATTACTTTCTTTCTTGCGATATACAGTGCGGATGTTCTTGGCTTGATGGTCTCTTCAATAGTTAAGACAACGATGACTGCCATGACGGTAATGCCTTTTATCTTGATTATTCAGCTGGTTATGTCAGGAATGATATTCGAATTAAAGGGACTTGCCTCTACGGTTGCTAACTTTACGATTTCTAAATGGAGTTTAAATGCGATCTGCATTACGGCTAATGTCAACGATATGTTGATGTCCAATCCATCTTTAGAAGCAGATTATGAATTTGTGGCATCAAATTTATTGAGAATGTGGGCAACACTTGGATTATTTGTTCTGGCATACGGAGCGATTGCCGTCTTTGCCTTGGAATTTATTGATAAAGATAAACGATAATATTTACTACTTACAAAAATTTTGGGATAGAATACCGACTTGCCGGAGCCATAGGTTTCGGCATTTTTTATTTCCAGCATCCTTTATATGGATCCCACTGGCTGGGTGGATTATTACTTCCAACCAAAAGTGGAGATATAAATGTTTTGAGTCGAGTCATTGTATCGTTTAATGAAATCGGGATGAGAGCTTTTTTCTTTTTAAGGAAAGCGTTCCATCTTTTTTGGTGTAGGCTATCATTGAGAAATTGATTGCTGAAAACAGCTGAATCCATTGTCATAGGTGTTTTTCGATTGTTAAATGTTTCAGTCACGGCTGAGTAGAGTTTATTGTAGTCAAACGAGTATTTTAAAGATAGAACATAAATATCATAAAAATCTTTGTATCGGCTGTTAAGGAAACCGTTCTTAATTATAGCCTCCAGTTTTTCTGCTATGGAAGATTCAAGAGAATATGCATTGACTTTGGGAGCTTTCATATCAAGAATTACAGGAAATTCCATTTTTACTGTGTTAGGATAAACGATATCTCCAAATCCGATATCCATCCCAATTGGAATTTTTGTTCGATCTAGATATGCAGAAACTGAGACGTGTAGTCCATGATATTTTTTGAATTTAGTAATATCTTCTACCTTAATAGATTCAAGATCAAAAATAAGGGCATCATCCTCATTCTGAGCTAAGATATCATGAAAGATACTTTTCATTTCTTGCGAACTGTTAGAAATGCGTCTTGCTAAAAGATCGATATCTGTCGTGGCTCTTTCATATCTCCTATCAAAAATGGCATATAGCAGAATACCACCTTTTAGAACAAAGTGATCAGCATAAGGGGATATCGAAATCCTGTATAGTGTTCGCTCAAGCCCATAATAAATCAATGCTTCTTGAAATGTACAGCCTGAACTCACAGCAAAATTTTTAAGCCTTGCTTTTACGGAATTAACATTCATTATAAAAGTACCTCCAGATATATTCTTATTATTGATTCACATCGCAGCAATTTGGCATAAGTATATAGCCGGTCAATATTACGATCCTGTCTTTTCAAATAGTTTTGCAGAACCTCTGACGTTTCTTCGATACCGATCTTATTACGGTAATATATGATATCAACTACAGTTTTTTCGATATCAAAGATATGAAATGTATCGCCTCCTATTGCGATTTTTTGAAGACCGGTATTCATACGAGACGTATCAAAATAAAAAATTTTGATTTGTGGCCATTTAGGAAGGGTACTAACTTTTTTCTTTCGGTCAATCGCAATATCTACTACATCAGGTAGAAAATTAGTAAGTTCGTAATATCTCGCTGCGCTCATAAGACAAATTACTCCATGCGGGATGAATGCTGCCGCATCAATGAAGTTGTTCTCATCACCTTTGTAGAGACAGTTTTCATATGTACTGCGATTGATACGGTGAAGCTGACCATCATTCTCCATTTGATTAATTTTATAATAGGAATATCCTAAATTCTTCAGTTCATTTGTCTTGTAGTATTTCTTGTTTTCTTCCAGTTGAATCATATGTATCACTTCCTTAATTGAAATATATACTACCCAAAAAATGATTTCAATGAAAATCGGCAGTTATAAATAACTGCAGAAAATAGTATAAATTGATTTATTATCTCTTTTATACAATTCCTCATACTTCTCCGTTCAATTAATAATACGTTGATTTAAAGGATTCGGTAAAGATGATTCATTTTCTTGCAAATATAATTCCTTCCCAGCATAATAATTATGAAATAGAGGTGGAATCATGAGTTTAATGAATACAATCTTAAAAAGAAGAAGTGTTCGAAAATATACAGATCAAGATATTGATGAATATACATTGAAACAGATTGTTCAGGCAGGATTATTGGCTCCTACAAGCCGTAATCTAAAACCCTGTGAGTTTTATGTTGTTAAGGACAAGGAAATATTGAAACAATTATCCGGGGCGAAACAGATGGGTGGAAAGATGATTGCGGAATGTAATGCGGCCATTGTCGTATTTGCCGATGAAGATAAGGCTGATACCTGGGTCGAGGATTGTTCAATTGCTCTATCCTTTATGATGTTGATGGCTGAAGAATTAAATATCGGCAATTGTTTCGTGCAGTATCAATTTCGGAAAGATGACTCAGGAAATGATGCCGAAGATAATGTTCGAAACATTTTAAAGGTTTCTAAACCGATGCGTATGACAGGTATTCTGGCTCTGGGAATTCAGGACGGCTCTTTAAAAGGGCATGAATTGTCCGAAGCGGATTGGACCAAAGTCCATCAGATATAAATGTTGTATACATTCATACAATGGACATGGGGATTTTTACAGACATTTTTAGGTGCTATTCTATATGTGCTGTATCGTAAATATCCTCACTTTCGATACCATCATGCGATGGTAACTGTATGGAATAAACCTTCCAGTGTATCCCTTGGCTGGTTTATCTTTATTGAAGACAGGTATCCTAAAGAGCTTTTAGCCCATGAATATGGGCATACGATCCAATCTCTTGTCTTAGGACCGCTCTATCTTCCTATTATCGGTATACCATCTTTGATTTGGTTTCATATTCATACGCCATCAAAAGGAAGTTATTATTCCTTTTACCCTGAGAAAACAGCTAACGCTTTAGTCAAACGTTATACGGATGAAGATATATTTGAGGATTGATATTATGGATGATTTATTATTAGTCAATGAAAATGATGAGATTATCGGATATGGAGAAAAGCTGGATGTGCATAAGCGTGAGCTTTTACATCGAGCTTTCTCCATCTTTATTGTTGATTTAAAACGAAAAGAGATACTGCTTCAGAAAAGAGCAGAGGGGAAATACCATTCCGGAGGCTTGTGGACCAACACATGCTGTTCACATCCAAGAAAAGATGAAAGCTGGAATGAAGCCCTGCACAACCGCCTTAAGGAAGAATTAAACTTAGATGTTACTGTATCGATTGAAAAACCGGAAGGACAGCTTCAAAACAATCATATGTATAAGGCAGGAAAGTTTTTGTATTACGCTCCTTTTGATGGATTAAGCGAACATGAAATCGATCATGTCTTTGTCTATCCGGTTAATAAGAATGATTTCTTAAATATCGATTTTAACCCGGAAGAAATAGCCCAACTTCGCTGGATTTCCTTTGAACGGTTAAATAATGAGCTCATTCAATCG
>CACYBS010000310.1 GCA_902772725.1 Erysipelothrix rhusiopathiae | reverse complement strand
TACATGAAATGATCAATTCTTATAAAGAAGAAATCGGTGCTGAAAAAGTCATCTTAACAGGATGCTCTAACGGTGGATATATGGTAATGCAGTTAGGTGTTGAATATCCGGAAGAGTATGATGGATTGGTAATGTCTTCAGAAGCTATGTTAGATAAGAATATTACCGATGAACAGATTGAAGCAATTAAGTCTGTACCGATGTTCTTCATCTTTGCCGAGAACGATCCGACAATCGATCCGACATTAACTGCTGAACCTACAATCAAGAGATTACAGGATGCAGGAGCTGATCATTTATCTGTTTCTAAAACTGCTGATGTACATGACTTAAGCGGTAAGTGGATGGACGATGGACAGCCTCATCAATACAGCGGACACTGGTCATGGGTATACTTATTCAACAATGAATCCGTAGATGAAAACGGTGTAACTGTCTTTGACTGGATGGGAAGCTTAGTTAAATAATTAAGTGAATAGATACCAACAAACGGAGAGCAATTTTGCTCTCCGTTTTCTTATGTTCAGCTAGTCGAATAAGCGTTATTTTGGTGTGATTCCAGTACCTGGTTTATTGTGTTGCACGAAAGCACCCAAGGGGGTGGAATCTATGCCGCAAGAAAAAATTTTTTCAATTGTGATTCAATTTGCAATTTATTTGATTCGAATGGTTTTGATTCTCTGTTCCTGCAGCGGTTTATCTGCACGGTTGGTTCTGGTTGTGGCAATCTCATCAAGGGTATCAAAGCCACTTGTTAATTGACCGAAGGCAGCATATTGACCATCCAGATGAGGTGCATCTTTATGCATGATAAAGAACTGACTGCTGGCAGAATTTGGATCCATTGTACGTGCCATGGAAAGAACACCGCGGCTGTGCTTTAAAGTGTTGTCGAAACCGTTGGCTGTAAATTCACCCGGGATTGTCTTTTTTGAGCCGCCCATTCCTGTACCGGTAGGGTCGCCTCCCTGAATCATAAATCCGGGAATGACACGATGGAAAATAATGCCGTCAAAGAAATTCTCTTTAATTAAGTTCACAAAGTTCTCTACGGTAACCGGGGCAACTTCCGGATATAATTCAGCCTCCATGGTTTTACCGTTATCCATCTCTATCACAATAGAAATTGTTTCCATACTAAATCCTCCTCTAATCGGTGTATATGATATCATATTTTCAGAAAAAGGGTGAAATCATGACTAAAATTGGAATATTAGGGCTCTCTGATCCGGTTACTTCGTCGTTACAAGGGTTACTAACTACGTTACAGGGTTATGATGTAACGGTAGATTCTGCTTTATATAAAGCACGTAACCCTAAGGAACGTTCGGTTACATGGAATAACTGGATGAAAGATGGTTCTTATGACTATATATTTGATGTTTCGGGAGGAGATTTAAGTATCGAGACTATTGAGTATCTCGATTTCTCTTTATACCGTCATAATAAGACGTTATTTTTTGGTTACAGCGACTTGACACCTATACTAAATATCCTTGCCGGAGAAAAGAAGACCGGCTTATTTCAAATACGGGGTAACACCAATATTGAGGATATTCATCGTTTTTTGGAAGGGAAGGATAACTCCTTATTCTTTGAGGGAGAGTATATCGGAGGTAATATCCGATGTCTTTTAAAGCTGGCAGGAACATCGTATTTTCCGGATGTCTCCGGCAAACATTTATTTTTGGAAAGTTACTCCGGTAAAGAAAATCGGATCCGCTCCTACTTTGGCCAGCTTGAATTAATGGGTGTTTTTGATAAGGTTACCGATGTAACCATAGGCCAGTTTACCGAGCTGGATCAAACGGATTCAGATTTTTTAGAGACTTGGTCTAAATCTCAATCCTTTCCGGTATATCGAAACAAGGAGGTAGGTCACTCCAAAGATTCAAAAGGAATCTGGATTTGTGATACACTTTGATTATGGAACTCAAAGAGATTAAGTTAACCGAAAGGCGGATTGCCTTATTAAATAAAATGGATATTCATACCGTAGAGGATCTTTTAACGACCTATCCTTATCGGTATGAAAATATCACAGCCGTTCCTTATGAGAACTGGAATCCATCGGATACCGTTGCCTTTGAAGGGATGATCTGTTCGGCTGCCCATGTGGTGCGTTTAGGCAACAAACGGTCCATGACTAAATTTAAGGTCATCAGCTGGAATGAAGAATTAGAGATCACCTTGTTTAATAGACCATGGCCGAAACAGTTTTCAGCAGGAAAAAATATAACCATCTTTGGAACCTATAACGGCAACAATAAAGTATTGGCTAATAATTATAATTTTAATCCTCTCAAGTCTCAGGAGGGTTTGCGTCCGGTATATCCCGTAACCGAAGGTTTGAAGCAGAACGATATGCGCACATGTATAGAAAAGGCACTTCCGTATGCGAAGCTCTCGGACAATGTGATTCCTTCAAGATATGTAGAAAAATATCGTTTGATGGTACACAGCGATGCGATTTGTAAGATACATGAACCTAAAGATGAGAAAGAGTTAAAAGCTGCGATACGGACATTGAAATACGAGGAGTTTCTCCGCTTTCAATGCGTGATGCAGGCAGTTCAGCAAACAAGCTACAACACCGCTGTAAAGACACCGAAGGTATTTGATGATACCCGGATTCATGAATGGCTGGATTCGTTTAAATATGAATTAACACCGGATCAAAATACCGCCATTGAAGAAATTCTCAAAGATATGCACAGCGATAAAATTATGTTCCGTTTAGTGCAGGGGGATGTTGGATGCGGTAAGACGGTGGTGGCGATGGCTGCTTTATATGCCTGCCGCTTATCGGGTATGCAGGCAGCGCTGTTAGCGCCTACTGAGATTCTGGCCCGCCAGCATTATCACAATTTGATCGAACAGGGAATGGATGCCACCTTGTATGTCTCGGCATTAAGCGCAAAAGAAAAACAGGAAATCTTAGACGGTATGGCTAGTGATGAAATTTCCATCGTGGTCGGAACCCATGCCTTATTCCAGGAGAAGGTACAGTTTGCGAATTTAGGTCTGGTGGTTGCCGATGAACAACAGCGATTCGGTGTCCGACAGAGAAGAGCGTTACTGGAAAAGGGAAAGAATGTCGATTTCTTGATGATGTCAGCTACACCAATCCCGAGAACCTATGCTCACTTCTTATTTGGAGATATGTCGATTTCCAATATTAAAACGATGCCTCCGGGAAGGGAGCCGGTATGGACAAAATATGTCCCTGGCTCTTCAATGGGTCCCATACTTGCCGATGTGTTAAAGGGAATCGATGAAGGCAGGCAGTGTTATGTGGTCTGTCCTGCGATTGAAGATAACGATCAAACCAATATCCGCAGTGTGACATCGATCTATGAGGGAATGAAAAAGACCTTCAAGGATAAAGTATCGGTAGGACTGTTACATGGCAAGATGACAAGTGATCAAAAAGAAGCCATTATGGAAAAGTTCGCAAACCATGAATTTGATATCCTGGTGAGCACAACGGTAGTCGAGGTTGGAATCGATGTACCCAATGCCACTATGATGGTTATCTATGATGCGCATCGGTTTGGACTTTCAACAATCCATCAGCTAAGAGGAAGAGCAGCCCGAGGTAAGGTGCAGGGTAAGTGCTGGCTTTTAAGCCCTTCCAAAGAAGAAGATGCCATCAAGCGCTTAAAGATGTTGGAGGAGTTGAAGGATGGCTTTTCCATCACAGAATATGATCTGCAGTTAAGAGGACCCGGGGATATTCTCGGTGTCCGGCAAAGCGGGCTTCCGGGATTTGTGTTAGGTGATTTTGCGAAAGATCAGGCTATGATGGAAGTATGTATCCAGGATGCCAGAGAGATCTTAGAATTACAGCAGGATACAGAGATTCTGGCATATACAAAAAATGCGGTGGAAAAGGCACAGTACTTTGATTAAAATAGGAAATATGAATATAGATAAAGAGAAGATTAAAAATAAATTATTTTATTTTGTATGTTTAGGATCGATGACCTTCTTTCTGGTCTTTGTGGCAGATTTCTTTTTCTTAAGAGAAGCTAATATCGATGTTACATCGAATGTACAGATCCGCTACACAGGAGTAAACGGAAATGCCACAGCCGAGGTCATGGAAACGGCCGGTGATATCAATCAGCGAACCCAGGCATTACTCGATACGGTGACTTATACGGTTGAGCCAAACAACAGCTTATCCAACGGGGATATTATTCTTGTCACGGCAACCTATGATGAAAAGATTGCGGCGCAATATCACTATAATGTGATCAACGCGAAAAAGGAGATCTTAGTTGAAGGACTCAGTAACAGGTACCCAAATATTGCCGCCATTGATTCGGAATATATGGAAGCTATGCAGATGGCAGCCAACCGTTATGTCGACAACAACAGAGAGAATATCTTTAACTTAGAGTATGATCAATATGATGTCGATGAATGGGAGGCTCAGGATGCGATTTGCGTATACAGTGCATTTATGTCTTCTACCAATTCACCGTCTGCGGATCGTATGATCTATATCTATCAATTGGATTATTTCAATGAAGATAATGTGGTTGAAGAAGAAACAGAAGACAGCACCAATGAGCCGGCTAACGATGAAGCACCAGCTGCAGAAAATACAGAAGAAGTGCCGGCTGGAGAAGAATCTATTCCTGAAGAAAACGCAGAAGAGGTTGAACCATCTTTATTGACGGTTTATTATCTTGTGATTGTACCGAATGTGAATGACTCCAATACCGTAGATGCACAGAATACGTTTGGAGAAAAAGTTTACTTTACAGAAGCGGAAAGACAGAGCTTGAATTTTGAAGCATATGTGAATCGTGTATTTGGACGTACCTATACCATTGAGAAGGTCGTGACAGAACAACCTGAACAACAGGAAGAACAAGAGTCTGTATCCTAGTAAGAGTAACTATCTTGGAAGAGCAATCATTATTTAGACGAATTTAAACACATAATTCAACATGCGATACGGTATAGATGTGAATCTATATCGTATTTTTTTGTCCTGAGAAGGAAATGATTCAGAAGAATACATATTTTTATAGATGGCAGATACATTAATATGACATATTCTTGTTATATCAATGTTATTTGATTTGATACAAAACACATTGTAAAATAAGGGTGTAAGATAGATGAACAAGTCTGTCAGTGTGAAGGGAGGAATGGACATGGCAACTTGCAGTATTTTTGATGACATTACAATTAATAATCCGGATTTTGTGGACTTTTATATAGAAGGTATGGAGGCTTACGAAAAGGCACCGTATAAACCTAGAACAGAGGATCAAAAGTCCAATTGTGTAACTGACCCAGCCGAGATACGGCGGATCATTGAATTATGCCTGGCAAATAAAGACGATTAATATTTTGGATAGTATTGATGAAAATGGCTTGGATAAGACAAAAGCAGCGCTTGATCAATTCTCTACAAAACGGTCAGATAGTGAACACCCTCTTAATGAAGAGATTGAAAAATTTCTAAAGAACAATGCGATTCAATTCGCAAAGGAAAAGAAATCAATCACATATTTGGTTATAGATATGAAAAAGGGAAATCTGCTGGGATATTTCACGCTAACCAACAAAATAGTTAAGATTCCTTTATCTATTTTGACAAACACCAAAAAGAGGCATATTGAACGCTATGCCAAGTTTGATAAAGTAATGAATGCATATCCTGTATCTGCATTTTTGATTGCTCAATTTGGAAAAAACTATGCCTTGAACGAAGAGAATAGAATTAGTGGAAATGATTTAATGAAACTTGTTGACAGGGAGTTATATGAGGTTCAATATCGAATCGGAGGTGGATTGAAGTTTTTGGAGTGCGAGCCGGATGTTAAACTTATTAAATTTTATCAAAATCAAAATTTCGTTCCATTTGATAATCGAGTAAGTGAAAAAGACCAAACAGAATATGTTCAGCTGATGAAATTTTTATAGGTTCCAATCCGCTGAATGAAATAAAAGATGAACCTTAGGGTTATTAAAATCAACACAATACGGTATAGACATGAGTCTATATCGTATTTTTTCATGAGTAATATTTTTTCGTTTCGTATTTTGAGCATACAGGAAAAATGCCGGAGTATTATAACTCCGGCATGTATTAAATGTTTTTGTTCTTATCGTAGATAACCTTTAATCCCTTGAAGATTAGGTTTGGATCATAAATATCAATCTGATGAGAGTAATCACATACCACACGTCCTAAGCCGCCGGTTGCGATGACTTTGAAGTCTCTTCCTAATTCTTTCTTAAATTGGGAGATGGTATGTTCCACACCACCTAAATATTGGTAGAAGATACCTGCCTGCATTTCGGTCTTGGTGTTCTTTGCCTTGATTGTGATTGGATGTTTGATTTCAATTTCCGGCAGCTGGGCAGTTTGTGTCCATAGAGCATTGGCTCCGGTTTCAATACCTACCGATATAGCACCGCAGGTGAAACGGCCCTTTTCATCGATAAAGTCATAGGTTGTTGCGGTTCCAAAGTCTACTACAAGAACAGGACCGCCGTATTCATGGAAGGCACCGGCTGCATCGGCAATACGGTCGGAACCCACGCTTTTCGGGTTTTCCAGCTGGATACTGATGCCGCTTTTGACACCCGGACCTACTACGATTGGATCGATACCGATGAATTTGATGATTCCGTTACGGAAGGAGTGCATGACCTTTGGTACAACGCTGGATACGATCACATCGTCAATGTTGTCTCTATGAACATTGGAGTTGTCCAGAAAGGTCTTCAACATAAATCCGTATTCATCACTGGTTCTTCTAACCTTCGTGGTTAATCGGTAATTGCCGATTAATTTATCTTCATCAAAAATACCGATGGTTATATTTGTGTTTCCAATATCAATTACTACTAACATGTCTGATCCTCAATTTCTTTCATTGCTTTAAGAATTATAACACCAAGTTCTTCTTTTGTGCATTTTGGAAGGTGTGAAAGAGAATCTTTTTTTACCAGTGTTACGACATTGGTGTCTGTTCCAAATCCTGCTCCTTCAGTGTTGAGGTTATTTCCAATCAACATGTCACAGTTTTTCTTTTTTAGTTTCTCAGATGCGTTTTTATCTAGATCCTGGGTTTCCATCGCAAAACCGCACACGATTTGATTGTCGCGTTTTCTTTGACCGATGGTTGCCAGAATATCTGGGTTGCGAACAAGTGTAATGGTCATATCATCTCCGGATTTTTTGATCTTCTGATCAGCCACTTCAGCTGGGCGGTAGTCGGCAATGGCGGCTGCCATAATGATATAGTCAACTTCATCTAAACGGGAGATAATCGCATCATACATATCTCTTGCCGAACGGATGGATACCATTTCAGCACCCGGTACCGGGGCAAGGGACACCGGACCGGAAACCAGCGTAACCTTGGCTCCCATCTGCACTGCTGCCTTGGCGATCGCATATCCCTGCTTGCCGCTGGAATGGTTGGTGATATAGCGAACAGGGTCTAAAGCTTCCTGGGTAGGACCGGCAGATACTAAGACGTGTTTACCTTTTAGGATTTGTTCTTCTTGAAGAGTATCTACAATCAGCGTTTCAATGTCTTCAACGGCAGGTAATTTGCCTTTTCCGACATCGTTACATGCTAAATGACCGGTTACAGGCTCCATAACGATGTAACCTAACTGTTTTGCACGTTCAATATTGGCCACAGTGACAGGATTTTCCATCATATGAACATTCATGGCCGGGCAGATGATCTTTTTGCCATGGCAGGCAAGGAATGTGGTAGAGACTAAATCGTCACTGATTCCGTGTACCACCTTTGCGATAGCGTTGGCGGTTGCCGGAACTAATATCACAAGATCACACCAATTGGCCAGTGTAATATGGGCAATTGGATCTTCGTTGGTTTCATCAAATAAATCGGTTTCTACTTTATGATGGCATAATGCTTCAAATGTGATCGGGCTCACAAACTTAGCCGCGCTTTTTGTCATCATAACGCGTACTTCCATATCTTCATGTTTGGTTAAACGGCTTACCAAATCGCATGCCTTATAAGCGGCAATGCCTCCGGTTACACCGACAAGAATATTTTTTTTCATCATGAAGAATTCCTCCTTAACGCAACTAAATTATATCTTAAGAGTTTTTTTTACTCAATTGTATTTATTGTCAATGGGATTTTGTTCTAAGATGGAGATGGAGGTGTCAACTATGTCAAATATTACCGACCGTTATGTGATTGATTTAATGGCTATAAAAGACAGGGTTGTAGAGATGGATATTATCGATACTTTACCCTGGACCTATACGACAAGAACAGAACATACCAATGCCTTGATTCATAAATTAAATGATTATTTGAACTTCATCTACGGAGGTCAGATCTATGAACAGCATCCAAAAGAGACCTTTGATTCCGTTCAGATATGCTTGATTGGGCAGTATCCTTTCAGTCAATATGCTTTAAATCTGTTTGAAAAGGTAAAGTTACAGATGAAACCGGGATGTAACTTTGTTTGGAACCATGGTTCGGAGGCCTTAGAGGATGGATTTAGCGATGATTTTGTCTTTGATTCACAGAAAGTATATCCAAGACTGAAAAAGAACTGGGCAAAGGATCCAATCAAAGAAATTGCCTTATTTAATTACTCAGCACCGGATGGAAAGCTCAATGCACCGATGCTTCGAATATGGGATAGCTATGTCGAATTGTTTATGCAGGACATGGGTGACCAGTTTATCTATCTTGATTATGATAAGCTGCCGGAAGATATTGATGTGCATGCACTATCGCAGAGGGCTCATGAAAATTTGATTCAAAATGTGACATACCGCATGGAAGAAAGCAGGGAAAAGGGAATCTACGGAATCTTAGCCGGTGGTGATTTTGAAGCGGAGTCTTTGTGCTTCAATGATATATGGAACGATTGCAGCAATATATTAGAGGGAGATCTATGTATCGCGGTTCCGACAAAGGATATGGTGCTGTTCACAAAACTGGATGATACAAAGTTAGTTAAGAAGCTGTTTAAAATGGCGGAGCGAACATATATTAGAAATGAAAGTGAATCCCCGGAATTGTTGTTCTCAATCGATGTTTTTGAATATCTCAGGGATACAAAAGAATTAATAGTTACGGATAAACAATTCATGAAAAAGGAATTGAGATTTTGTTAGAGAGAAAAGGCAGCCACTACTTTGTGACTGCCTGATAATTTTAGTCCAGATCTTCGCCGTTTGTTTCGATGACCTTTTTATACCAATAGTAGGAGTCTTTGCAGATACGGTTGAGGGTACCGCTGTTTTCTTCCTCTTCACGGTCAATATAGACAAAGCCATAACGTTTTTGATAACCGTTTAGCCAGCTTAATACATCGGTATACGACCATGTGCAATAGGCAATAACACGGCATCCATCATCACAGGCTTTTTTCAATTCTTTAATATGCTCACGAAGATAAGCGATACGGTATGGGTCATGAATCTTTCCGTCTTCTACTTTATCGAAGGCACCTAAGCCGTTTTCTGAGATTAAGATTGGAAGATCATAGCGGGAAGTGATTTCTCTGCAGGCATAGCGAAGTCCCATAGGGTCAATGGTCCAATCCCAGTCGGTTGTCGGAAGGTGCTGGTTTTTTGGGTTACGGTACATACCGGCCATACCGGAAATTTCTGTAGTTCCTTTTTCACCGGTTGTATTCTCTTTACCCATTCCGTTCACACCGTCGATTGGGTTGTATTCTACACTGTTTGTCTGGTAGTAGTTAACACCCATAAAGTCAACCTTGGAAGCAGCTTCCTTTAATATATCCTCATCACCTGGCTCCATATGTGGGGTAAGATTGCGGGAGGCAAGATATGCCACGGCTGCTCTTGGGTAACGTCCATAGGCATAGACATCCATCCAATAGTAATTCTGTAAGTCATCAAAATCGAATTTAGCCATTGCGTCTTCCGGTTTGTTGGATACAGCATAGGATGGTCCATAGGCAAAGGATGAGCCTACCTTTGCATCCGGCCATAATTTCTTTAATGCCAGTACCGATTTCGCGTGTGCCATAAAGGCGTGATGGTTTACCTGATAGAAGGTTTTAAAATCTTCTAATTTTCCAGGAGGATGAGAAGCCATCAACCATCCATGTCCTGTAAAGATGTTCTGTTCGTTGATGATGATCCAATGTTTAACACGATCTCCATACCGTTCAAATAAGGTAGTGGCATAGCGTACAAAGTCATCTACAACCTGACGGTTTTCCCATCCACCGTATTGGTCCTGCAGTGCCTGCGGCAGATCCCAATGGTATACAGTGATAAATGGAGTGATATTGTTGGCGATGCATTCGTTGATTAAATTGTCATAGAATTCCAAGCCTTTTTCATTGACTTCACCGTTGCCATCCGGATAGATTCTTGTCCATGCCACAGAAAAGCGGTAGGCTTTTAAACCCATTTCTTTCATCAGGCGGACATCTTCTTTATAGCGGTGGTAATGGTCTACGGCTACATCACCGGTTGTAGCTTTGAAGGTTTTTCCTTCAATGCGTACAAACTTGTCCCAGACAGATACTCCTTTTCCGTCTTCGTTCCATGCTCCTTCTACCTGATAGGCAGCCGAAGCAGCTCCCCAATAGAAATCTTTTGGGAATCCATTTGATTTTTCGAAATACATGATGTTCTCCTTTTTCTTTGATTATAACATCCATAAGCGGTAGAAACATTGTGAAGTGTCATAGGTAAAAGTGTTTCATTCATCAAGCATGTTATTAATATCAACAATCCAATCATCATGATCAGATTCAAGATAGAATGCCAGTTGATCAAAATTACTGCTGTTCTTCTCATTGTCATTATTTGATTTGAGATAGACTCTTTTCTTCATCAGAAAATAGTTTTCGGACGTAATAAACTGCATAACTTTTTCAATTTGTTCCATTTTGGCACGATAGTGATCTACTCCTGTAAATTGTTCTATGACAGGGGCATTGATCTTTTTGGCGGGTGATTTTAAATCAATATCTGCCCAATGTTTGACGATAACATCCATTGTGCAGGGATTTCCAAAAATAATGACCCTTTCCGCTGCATTATCTACACCGTGGAATTCATTGATTTTGTGCTTGATATCAATATATTGTTCATATGGCTTACGGTCAGTATCACAGAATATGAGAACAATATCACTTGAGCCGTTTTGGAATTTGTCCTGATAGCGTGCAGGGATATTACCGTTTCCTTTTGCGTTAATTAGCTCAATATCGTAATGATCATCCCAGACACCAAGTGTATTCAGTTTGCCTAAATAATAATACTCTTCATTTCCTTCGCAAATGATGCATACCTTAGTCTTTGTAACAAAAGAAGGAAGTCTTCTAACCATCGTCTTCCTCCTTTCGTTTATTACCTTTGATATCCAGTAATGTATTGATGAGTTCCGGATCAGGGAGTGCTCCTAATATTCCTTTCCTGTATTTTTCCATGATGTCGGTTGTGTCCCTTACTCCTTTTTCTGCGGTGAAATCTGCCAGGGAGTATACATATACTCCGCTTTCATCTTTATGAACAAACCAAATTTGCTCTTTGCGAAAGATACGTTTACAATCCATTAAATTAATATCATGGACAGTACAAATTAGCTGTGCATTTGTATTTAATTCATTGTTGAACATCGATACAATAGCTCTTGTTAACTTGAAGTGGATACTGCTGTCAAGCTCATCAACAACTAAAATACGTCCCTTTTCAAGAGCTTCTATGATATAACTGGCAAGGGCGGCAATCTTTTTTGTTCCGGTAGAATCAAAAAGTATACTTGGTACAGCAATTCCTTTATATACAGATACAAGACGAATTTGGTCAAGCAGCTGATCGGGAAGGTTTAGGACTGCTTCTTCAGCTTTATCATCGGCCTCTATATTTATTTGTAAATTTTCAAGGTCTCCGTATTTGTAATCATCCAAATAAAGATCGGCATTTTTAATAAACGCGACAACTTTTTCTTGAATAGCATCTTTATTTTTTAGAAGTTCAATGGTTTTTTTCATTGGTATGTTGTTCATATTGATGACATCAATGCTTGAAGCAAAGGAAATCAGAAGCCGCTTAAGTTGATCCAACCGCTTAAACTTTTTGGTATCGACGGTATAAACTAAAAGATTGTTGCCGGCAAAAATTGACATCATTGTCTGCAGATTTGGATCTAAACAATAATATTGTCCATTTTGGTTATCTTTTAATACCCATATTTCTTCTTTTTCATTGCCGTATTTGTCTTTATAAATCTGTGCAAATCGTTCGTATGTGTATTCGTGTGTGTCGGAATCATATTTTACATCGTATGAATATTCGCTGCCGAAAGATAAAAAGGTTACCCCCAATTCACAAATTGAATTATGAGAAAACATGTTTGGCATGATATCGACATCTTCACCAAGAAGTATTTGTTTCATTGCCCGTATACATTTAACAAGACATGTCTTGCCGGCGTTGTTGGGACCATATATTCCTGCAACTTTAAGCACATTAAAGTTATTCTCTTTATGAACGTTAGATGCAAATTTTTTATTTCGCATATCTGCTTTCATAGAAAAGATGATTTCATCTTGAAAGGCGAAACAGTTCTTTATTCTTATTTCAACAATCATAAGTGGTCCTCCATATATATCTTTAGCTTGTAATCATATTATATAACTTTATATATTTTTTGTGAAATAAAAATGCATAAAAAATATATATTTAGAGATTTGGAATTAAATAAGTATTACATTGAGGCAATGTAAAAAGCACAGTATCCACTTCATTTAAGTAGAACTGCGCCTGCGGGCATTTCATTTTTTTCACTCGATTCCATATTCATGCTTAATTTGATTTAATCGATTCCAATCTTCTTGCAAACGCTGCTTAGGGAGTGATTCGTTTTGGGTATTGATTGTGAGATTTTCGATTAAGCTTCCCAATTTGTCATTTCCGGTTCGTTTCATTTCCCAGCGCTTTGCTTTACCAGTTAGATGAATGCGATTTTTTATTGTTTTGGAGGGTACAGAAAGTAAATCTTTCGCCTGTTTGTCTGAAATGATTCCTTCTTCATATAGTCGCAGGGTCATCGCTTTATAAGGAATGGCAAAAATATCCATAAGAGGTAATATGTTTTCAAAAGAACTAAAATCATTATTTACTCGGAATATACGGATTTGCTGCAGTAAGTCATTGCTTGGAACCAGCAGTAAGCCTGCAAACGCGTTTGCTTCCATTTCTTCTAACTCGAGAGTGCCTTGATCTATCGTGGCTGCCTCCAGTATAGAGCCGGAGACGGTTAAATCAGAATTGTTATCATTCAGATAGCAGTGAATATGATATAACTCATGTGCAGCGGCAACAATTTGTTTTGATAAAGGTAACGATGTATTGATTGCTAAAAAAATGCGTCCTTTTCGAATAAATGTGCAAGCGCACAATTCGTCATCTTCCATAGGGAAGCGGATCCATTCCAAAGTCAACCCTTTTATTTCTACATAGTTTTCTATGATAGAAAAGATATCATCTTGAATAATATTTGGACCGATAAATAGGCTGGAAAATCCAGCTGCTTCCTGCCGTATTTTTTCGAATCGTTGTGGATCCTTTTGAAAAAGTATTCTATCTGTTAAAGTAGTCATAGTTACATCTCCCATGTTTTCGACATTTCTTTGGCATTTTCTTTTACATCAGCATGAAAAATAATCATATCTGCCAATTCGTCAATGGTTTGAAGTGCTTTACGG
>CACYBS010000309.1 GCA_902772725.1 Erysipelothrix rhusiopathiae | reverse complement strand
TTCCTTTACGTTTCTACATACAGAATAAATTTCAAATTTGCATCATCCTTGTCAAATTAACCTAAAGCAATAATTATCTTATAAAGAGCCAAAAAATTTTATTCTTTTGAAATTAATATTCCTAACCCCTTTAACACCTGCTCAACCTCATCTAAGATTTCTTCATTCGGCGCACTGACGCGGTGTGAATGAAGTCCTTTGGTCAGGCTTGTTAAAGGCTGTGATTTACCGGCATTAATCTGTTCCATAAATAATCTTACATCGCGGCGTGATGCACAATCTAACGGTGCTGCTAAAATACCATATACATCATGTTCCACAAAAACATTCTCTACTCTTGCTCCGCAATCCACAATCGCATTTAACTCTTCTTCAATTTGATCAGCTGTGTGGTTCACATGAAAAATACGAATACAGCGTTCGTGTTCTAAAATATATCCTTTTCCGGTTGCGATGATGGAAACACCTCTGGCCCTAAGTAAGGCAATATCCTGAACAATGACCTGCCGGGACACATGAAAATGTTTCGCCAGCTTAGATCCGGATATCGGTCCTTCTGCCTCACGTAATACTTTCAATACTAAGTCCTGTCGGGATTCTTTTTCCATCATTTGTCACCTCAGTCACTATTATATATCGAATTGTGTAATCTCACCAACAGAAGACATCTCATTTCTTCTCTAAGAAACGTTTTGGAACATAAGCCTTTACATGAATGCCATCTTCTTCATATTCTTCCGAAATAACCTGTCCATATTGATGGATCAGGGAAATCACAGAAGCTTGATCATATGGATACGTCGTATCTATCCATATTCTTTCTTCATTGACCATATTCATTATTTCTTTTAATAGTTCATCTAAGCCTAACTTATTTTTGGCACTGATATGAACAATTGCCTTTGCGTGCACATCAGTAAATAGCTTATCTTCTTTTATTAAGTCACTTTTATTGATAACCGTAATAATTGGTTTGCCTGTTATGTTTAAGCTATTCAGCGTTTCATAGACAACCTTCATATGGTTGTCCACATCCGGACTCGATCCGTCTACCACATGCATCAATATATCTGCATATCGTACTTCTTCTAATGTACTTCGAAAGGCATCAATTAAATGATGCGGTAATTTATCAATAAATCCAACCGTATCGGTAAATAAGACTTCCTGCCCGTTTTCCATCTTGCAGCGTCTGGTGGTTGGATCAAGTGTCGCAAACAGGGCATCTTCTTCTAAAACATCACTTTTCGTAAGTGCATTTAATAAGGTAGACTTACCTGCATTGGTATAACCGACAATAGAGATAATAGGACGAAGATCGTTCATTCGTTTCTGTCTTGAAATATCCCGATTGCGTTTTAAATCTTCTATTTCATGGCGCAGAAAAGCTATCCGCTTACGAAGTGCTCTGCGGTCCGTTTCCAGTTTCTTTTCACCGGGACCTCTTGTACCGATTCCACCTCCCTGACGGGATAATGTTATACCAATACCGCTTAAATGAGCCAGACGATAAGAAAGCTGTGCCATCTCGACCTGGAGCTTTCCTTCTTTTGTAGTAGCGTGCTTGGCGAAAATATCTAAGATAATCAGGGTTCGGTCCAGCACCTTCATCGGTTTCATCATCTCTGCCAGATTTTTATGTTGGGCAGGTGTTAATTCATCATCGCAGACTATTCCATCCGCCTTACAGAAATCCGCATATTCTTTTAGCCATTTCACCTTCCCGGTTCCCAGATACAATGCAGGATGCGGTTTATCCATATCCTGTGTAACACGGCCAACTACTTCACCACCGGCTGTATCGACAAGCGCAGCCAGTTCATCTAAATCATCTTTATCGGAAATTTTAAATAAAATATATTTTTCTTTTTCTTGTTCTGTTGTATACATAGCTAATGACATACTACCATATTTATTCAAACTACTTCCACAATCGTTTATTGTGATGATTGCTCATTAAATCATAAATATAATCAACTATATTAATATCATATTTCTTTCTCCCTATTCCATTACCCTATGTTAAAATAGATGTCGTTAAGGAGACTAACAATTATGAAATATGACTTTACTTCCAAAATGGATCGTGCCGGACACGATGCCTACGCTTTAGACATTATCCCTATTCCGGGAGTTGAGGTTAAAGAAGGCTTCACCAAACTTCCGATGTGGGTTGCCGATATGAATTTTCCGGTATTCCCTGAGATCACAAACGCTATCCATGCCCGTGTAAATGAACCTCATTTCGGTTACTTTATGATGCGTGATGAATATTATGATGCCATCATCAATTGGCAGAAAGACCGCAACGGCGTAGAAAATCTCACTAAAGAAAATATCG
Organism: Erysipelothrix rhusiopathiae; assembly: GCA_902772725.1. Taxonomy (GTDB): domain Bacteria; phylum Bacillota_I; class Bacilli_A; order Erysipelotrichales; family Erysipelotrichaceae; genus RUG11795. The sequence goes on along the minus strand of CACYBS010000309.1, from coordinate 1,013 downwards.
GATACGAAAACGGCGTTCTGGGCTGTGTATCTACCTGTCTGCATGCCTTTACACAACCTTCTGAGGCAATACTTGTCAACGGTCCGTTATATATTGGTTTTTCTGCCGTACTCGATTCTACCGCCAGAAAAGTAGTCATCTCTGACTTAGTTAAAGATGAAAACAATGTATGGCGTATGGACTTAGAGGATATGGAGAAAAAGATCATTGAAAATCATATCCATACTGTCATCTTCTGCTCACCGCATAACCCTTCCGGACGTGTATGGGAAAAAGAAGAAATTGAAGCAGCAATGGCATTATTTGAAAAATATGAATGTACTGTTATTTCCGATGAAATATGGTCAGATATTATCCTGCCGGGATATAAGCACATTCCGACACAATCCGTATCAGATTACGCCCGCGAACATACCATCGGTATTTATGCTCCTTCAAAAACATTTAACCTGGCCGGTTTGATTGGCTCCTATCATATCGTCTACAACAAAAGATTGCAGGATTCTATGAAACTTGTCAGCAATGCGACCCACTACAACAGCTGTAACGTTTTATCGATGCATGCTCTGATTGGTGCTTATAAACCGGAAGGAAGAGTATGGGTCGATGAATTGTGCCAGGCGATTGAAAAAAATATCAATTATGCCTGCGACTTTATTGAAGAACACTTTAAAGGCGTTACCTTCGGCCGTCCGCAGGGAACCTATATGTTGTATCTGGATGCTTCAGAGTGGCTGAAAGAACACAATATGACCTGTGATGAATTATTAAGAAAAGGTGTTGAAGTAGGTGTTATATGGCAGGATGGCCGTCCATTTAAAATGGATAACACCATCCGTATGAACTTTGCTCTGCCATATGATCTTGTGGTAGAAGCAATGGATCGCTTAAATACCTATGTATTTAATGATTAGTATAAACGCTAAAAAAAGGGCAAGTTGATTTGCCCTTTTAGTCTTTTATATCTCCATTCATCACAAGGAAGTTATATAATGCTCCGATCATATTGGAAT
>CACYBS010000308.1 GCA_902772725.1 Erysipelothrix rhusiopathiae | reverse complement strand
TGAGTCCATGTACCGCCAAAGGTCGCTCCCTATGTGGGAGCGTGGATTGAAATTTCAAAAAAGAGATGTAATTGATTAGAATCAGAGTCGCTCCCTATGTGGGAGCGTGGATTGAAATTTTCTAAGTCGGGATGGGTGGAAGGTGAGGATTACAAAGTCGCTCCCTATGTGGGAGCGTGGATTGAAATATATGCCGACACATAGTAGAAAATACAGATAAAAAAAGTCGCTCCTTATGTGGGAGCGTGGATTGAAATAATTTAATAATCGCACCTAGAATATAGCACTTTACCGATAATCTTTACCGGAAGAGTTTCTACCTCCTCCTGGGTAAAATAGCGGGTTTCTACCTGAGGGTTGGCTGCTTCTAATATTAAAAGATTATTCTTGCGGATAATTCGTTTTACCGTTACCTCTTCATTTTCAATGAGAATTACTCCAATCTTTCCGGAAGGAAGATCTTCACATGTCTCCACATAGATCAAATCCCCATCAAAAATATGAGCTCCATTCATAGAATCACCGCTGACCCTTAGAAAATAATCACCGCGATAATAATCCTCTTTGGATACCGGAATATATCCTTCGATATTTTCTGCGGCAAATAAACCATATCCCGCCTTTACAATACCTAAGATTGGTTTTTCATATCGTTTTGATTTACCGATTAGGGATTCTACATCGACCTGTAATAAAGAAGACAGCTTTTCAAGAATATTGGACTGCGGGGTTTTGACATCATCCTTCATCCATCTTGAAACCGTGGATTTATTGACACCGATTGCTTTGGCAATATCATCATTGTTACAGCCGGTTCTTTTTTTATACTCCAATAATAAATCTTTTAATGTCATATCTAAATTATATATTCCTTTATTTACTTCTGCAACAAAATGACCTTTATCTTTTTAAAAGTTGCGAAAACATTGTTTTATGCAACAAATGAAATTATAATGGGAATATGATTAAGAAAGTATATCTCTGTATCGACTTAAAAACCTTCTATGCATCCGTTGAATGTGCTGAAAGGAAACTGGATCCTTTTAAAACCAATCTGGTTGTAGCTGACCCATCCAGAGGAAATGGTGCCTTATGTCTTGCGGTCACACCGGCTTTAAAAGCACAGGGTGTTAAGAATCGCTGCAGAATTTATGAAATACCGGAGAATATAAAATACATTACTGCCATCCCAAGGATGCGGTTGTATATGGAATATTCTGCCAATATCTATTCGATTTATCTAAAATACATCGCTAAAGAAGATATTCATGTATATTCTGTGGATGAGGCATTTTTAGATATCACATCGTATTTACGGCTGTATAATATGAGTGCCAGACAAATCGCAAGAATGATCATGGATGATGTCTTTAAGACAACGGGTATTACCGCAACGGCGGGAATCGGTACCAATATGTATCTTGCCAAGGTGGCATTAGATATCATTTCGAAACATACCAAGGATAATATGGGAATTCTTACCGAAGAGCTTTATAAAGAGCTTTTATGGCAATATAAACCATTAACGGATTTCTGGCAGATTGGTAACGGGACCGCAAAAAGACTGGCGAAATACGATGTCTATGATATGTATGGAATTGCCCATATGGATGAAGATATCTTATATAAGGAATTTGGAATTACCGCAAAATATCTTATTGATCATGCCTGGGGATTGGAACCTATCACCATTGAAGATATTCATAACTATCGTCCTAAGAATAATTCAATATCCCACTCGCAGATCTTATTTGAAGATTATGATTATGTTGATGCCTTAAATGTGGTCAAGGAAATGGTGGAGCTTAAAGTACTTGATATGGTTGGTAAGCATCTTGTCAGCAATCATATTTCACTTTTTATCGGATACTCAAAAAATGTGATTCCATCCACCGGAGGTTCACGAACACTCACGACTCGTACCAATTCGTACCGCATTTTCTTACATGAATTTGTGGAATTATTTGAAAAGACGACCAATCGTCATTATCCGATTCGTACCATCGCCATCTCCTTTGGCGGCGTCTTGGATGAAATCTATGAAACCTATGATTTATTTACTGATATCGAAGCTTTAGAACAGGAGAAAAAGCTTGGAGAAACATTAGTTCAAATACGCGATAAATATGGTAAAAGCGCCATATTTAAAGGAATGAACCTATTAGAAAAATCAACGACTATAAAACGAAATGAATTAATCGGTGGACATAATGCCCAGTAGAAAGGGAATCATATGGAGCGTTTAAATGAAGCACAATTAGAAGCAGTAGAATCAACCGAAGGCTTTGTTCGTGTTATTGCCGGAGCCGGCTCCGGTAAGACAAGAGCCTTATCGTATCGATTTGCCTATTTAGTGAATGAATTAGGTATTATGCCCGGTAACATTCTCTGTGTCACATTCACCAATAAATCCGCCAATGAGATGCGTCAGAGAATTCATAATTTAACCGGTGATAACGATACCGGCTACATCAATACCTTTCATGGCTTCTGTGTCAATATTCTCCAGGAGGACAGTCATGCCGTGCAATATCCTAAAAGCTTTATCGTACTCGATAACTCGGATATTGACTCCTTACTAAAGATTATCTATGAAGAAAGAAATTTGACCTTACGGGATATGACTTTCTCTGCTGCAAGGGACATGATTGAAATTAAAAAGCTATTCAAAGAACCGGATTATTATTTAGATATGATCACGATGTCTTTGGATACTTTACATAAAAAATATGAACAGGCAATAGAGCCGGATGACATCATTTTCTATGGCTATCTATATCAGGAAAAGAAATGTTTCGGACTGGATTATAATGATTTAATTAAATTCTCTTTATATATCTTTGAACAGAATGAAGAGATCCGTCTAAAATGGCAGAAGCGTTTGGAATATATCATGATCGATGAATTCCAGGATATTGATGACCTTCAATACCAGTTGATGGAAGTATTATGTGCTTATCATAAAAACTTATTTATAGTAGGAGACCCGGACCAGACCATCTATACATGGAGGGGAGCCGATGTGAAATATTTAATGGAATTTGACTCTCGGTTTCCGAATGTCAAAACCATTATGATGACAAAGAATTACCGTTCTACACCACAGATTCTCAATGCGGTCAATTCTTTGATTGATAAAAATACCTACCGTATTAAAAAGAATTTAATACCTACGCTTCCTGATGGAGAATCTGTATTATGCCATCACGCAAGAAGTGCAGCCTTAGAGGCAGAGTGGATTGCCTCCCAAATTCAGAAGTTAAAGAACGATGGATTGGACTATAAAGATATTACGATTTTATATCGGGCCCATTATGTGACAAGAAGCTTAGAAGAAGTATTCCGTAAGGAAAAGATTCCTTATACCATTTACAGCGGGGTGCAGTTCTTTGACCGCAAGGAGATTAAAGATGCCTTATGCTGGCTAAGAATGATCGTATTTAAGGATGATTTATCCTTTATGCGTATTGTCAATGAACCGAAGCGAAATTTAGGAATTAAGCGGATTACCTTCCTTCGCCAGAAGGCAGAACAGACCGGAGAAACCTTATATCAATGTCTTCAAAAGAATATCGATAACGATATCTTTAAAGGGACAGGCGCAAGAAGTTTTATTGAATTAGTAGAGAATTTTGCTGACCATTGTCATGATGAGAGAATCAGTGAAGTCTTATCGGATATTTTAGATAAGAGCGGATATGAAAGAATGTTAAGAACCGAAGGCTCCCAGGAGCGATTAGATAACCTGGCTGAATTGAAACAATCGGTTCTGGAATATGAAACCAGCTGTGGGGAAGAGGCTGCGATCGAAGATTATTTAAATCATGTTGCCATGTATACCAACAATGATTTAGAAGATAAAAGGGATAAGGTCAAGATGATGACCGTCCATGCATCAAAGGGACTTGAATTTGAATATGTCTTCTTATGTGAGATGAATGAAGGTATTTTTCCATCACGGAAGATTCGTACCCGCAAGGCTATGGAAGAGGAAAGAAGACTTGCCTTTGTCGCCATGACGCGTGCCCAAAGACGCTTGTACTTAAGTGAAGCTGCCGGAAGAAACTTTGATTCAACCAATAAATATCCATCCCGTTTCCTTCTGGATATTGAACCGGGCTTACTGGAATATACAGAAAACCCGGATGAGCAGTTGATTGAAGATACTCGAGCTTATATTCAGTCGATGAATCTTCACTTTGAAGATGAAATTGAAAAACATCTTTTAAGCATAGGACAGCGAGTGAAACATAAGGTATTTGGCAAGGGAACCATTATTGATGTAGATGCCAAAAAGGGAGCCCACATCATTCAATTTGACGATATGGATACACCACGTATTTTATCTTTTAAGGCAAAGTTAGAACTGTTGGATGAACAGACATACTTTAGTTAATTTATGATATGATGGATGCGAAAGGAGTCTTATATGTTTTCAGTAAAAAATTTAACCGATAACCCGAATGTCAAAGTAGTGGATGCTCTAGGTGCATTTACTGTAATTGAATATGATAAAGATATGAGCGTTGCACCTTTCCGTGCCCAGGAAGCTTATTTTTCATCCATGATGAATATTCATAAGCGTCAGATTATCTGTGATTTATCCAAGTCACCGGTAACCATCCAGGAAGGTTCCATGCAGATGATGATTGGTAATGCTCAGGCAACAACCGGTATTAAAGGTGCCGGTGATTTGATCGGTAAAGCATTACGAGGTAAGATGACCAAGGAATCTGCCATTAAGCCGGAATATGTAGGAAACGGTCTTGTGATCTTAGAGCCGACCTATAAGTATATTATTTTGATTGATGTAGATGATTGGAATCAATCGGTGGTCTTAGATAATGGATCTTTCTTAGCCTGTGAATCGGATTTGAAACAGAAATTAGTTACCCGCACCAATTTATCTTCCACCGTGGCAGGTGACACATCTTTCTTTAATCTTGGTTTAACAGGAGGCGGTGTTGTTGCCTTAGAATCACCATGTCCACCGGAAGAACTGATTGAAATCAGCTTACGGGATGATCAGGTCAAGATTGATGGAAATATGGCTGTAGCTTGGAGCGGTTCACTGGATTTTACGGTAGAGCGCTCCGGTAAGACACTTGTCGGTTCAGCCGTATCGGGTGAAGGCTTGGTAAATGTATATCGCGGTACCGGTAAGATTTTATTAGCACCGGTAAAATTCCAACCGGGTAAACATATTTCGGCACCGGGGCCTGCAGATAAAGCATAAAAAAGGGGAAGAAGAATGAAAATTGGATTAATTGTAGAAGGTGGCGGCATGCGTTCAGCATTCAGTGCCGGCATCTTAGATTTGTTTATAGATTATGGAATTGAATTTGATTATAGTATCGGACAGTCTGCAGGAGCAGGAAATTTAGTCTCTTTTGTAGGTAAACAGAGAGGAAGAAACCTACGTTTCTATACGACCCATATTACCGAAAACGGATTCTTTGGGATTTCGAGCTTTTTAAAGAACAGAGAGTTGTTTGGATTACATTATATCTATGAGACTTTATCCAACTCGACAGGTACCGATCCGATTGACTATAAGGCTTTGATAGAAAGCCCTACAGAATTAAAAATCATTGCGACCGAGGCTGCGACAGGATTACCTCATTATTTTGATAAAACCGATATGAAGCAGGACGACTACCGCATCTTAATGGCATCCTGTGCCATTCCGGCTGCCAACGATCCGATTGAAATCGATGGTATCGAATATTTTGATGGTGGTGTCAGTGATGTCATCCCTGTAAAAAAGGCTATGGAAGATGGATGCGAAAAGGTGGTTGTGATACTTGCGAACTCAAGAGAAGAAGAAAGCGATTTACGTCTATATCAAAAGAAATTATATGATATCCGCTGCCGTAAATATCCGCAAATTATCACTGCCTTAGATGAAAGGGATGTTCTGATCAAGAATCAAAGACAGCTTTTAACCGAGTTAGAAAAATCAGGAAGAGCCTTTGTGTTTGAACCGGAACCGGGTTTAAATTCCACATACGAAATGGATCCAAAGGTCAATAAAAATGCATATAATCAGGGATTATTGGCATTCCATGACAACTATGATGAATTGAAATTGTTTATGAATGTACTTTAATCATGCCGGGATACTTTAGGGTATCCCGTTTTTTTTATTATCAAAAAAGGAATCGGGGATTCCGATTCCTTAAATCGATAAGAGATCCATGATTTCTTCTTTGGACATTTTGGACAGGGTACCGTCGGCTCCTTCAATAAAGCTTTCGGCCAGTGCCTGTTTTCTTTCCTGCATCTGCAGAATTCTTTCCTCAATTGAGTCCTTCATGATCATGCGGTATACCTGTACGTTGGCATTCTGCCCGATACGATGGGCTCTGTCAGTTGCCTGGTTTTGGGCAGATACATTCCACCATGGGTCAATATGAATGACATTTTCCGCAGCGGTTAGATTCAGTCCGGTACCGCCTGCCTTTAAGGAAATCAAGAATACCGGGATATCATTATCGTTAAAGTCGCTGACAAGTTGTCTTCTTTCCTCCTTGGAGGTCTGTCCGGTCAGTACATAGTATGGGATCTTTTCTTTTTCAAATTCTTCAATCAATAAATCAATCAAAGAAGTGAAGGAAGAGAAGATGAGTGTCTTTTTATGATGCTCATTCATAAGCTTTACTAAATTGACACAGGCTTTGACCTTGGTGGATGGTGTATGGATATTTTCATAAACCAATCTTCCGTCACAACACAACTGCCTCAGTCTTGTGAGCATCGCAAGAACGGCAATCTTATCAAAGTTGGCATTATCCATCTGTTTTCGCATCTCTTTATTGACAACCGCCAAATTGGCCATATAGAGATTCTTTTCATCTTCCGTAAAGTCTAACAGATATTTATGGTCGACCTTATCCGGTAATTCGGTAAGAACTTCTTTCTTCGTTCTTCTTAAGATAAACGGGCTGACCATTGCACGTAGGTTTGCACTTGCTTTATCATTGTTGTCAACCGTAATCGGCTTTTCATAATGCGAGCGGAAGTAATGATAATTAAACAGATAGTTAGGCATTAAGAAATCAAAGATCGACCAAAGCTCAGCCAGTGAATTTTCAATCGGGGTACCGCTTAAGGCTAAACGGTGATTTCCTTTTAATGTTTTTACCGTTTCTGCATTCATCGTTCGCTGATTCTTGATATTCTGTGCTTCATCTAAAATGATATATTCAAATTGAATGCCTTCATAGAGATCGGCATCTCTTCGCATATAGTCATACGATGTAATAGAAACATCATATTGGGAGATATTGGCAATCGCAGCTTTGCGGGCATCTTTGGCACCAACGATACATTGGCATTTTAACGTATTTGAGAAATGCTCGGTTTCATCCTGCCAGTTATAGATTAAGGATGCCGGACAGATCACGATGCTGTGACGATCAGTTGATCGGATGCTGTCAAGAAGGGCCAGCACCTGAACCGTTTTTCCAAGTCCCATCTCATCGGCAAGAATTCCGTTTAAGCCATATTTATATAAGGTCAAAAGCCATTGGACCCCATATTTCTGATAATCTCTTAAGATGGAATCATAATGGGAATCCATCGGTACCGGGGTACCGGAATAGAAATTATTGACATATGTTTCTAAAGACCGGCTTCTTTCTACCAGTAAATTTTCACTGTTTTGAAGTCTTTTATCCAAAGCCAGGGTACGGTAGCCTTCCAATTCGATCTTTCCGTTTCGAATCTCAGAATTACGGATGCCGTAATCATTCATCAATGAATCTAACTCTTCCAATTCATCGGAATTTAAGCTTAAGATCTTGCCGTCTTTACAGCGGTAAAATTTCTTTTTCTTTCGATAGGCAGATAAGATATTTCCTAATTCCTTCATATCGAAGTCATCGCTGTTAACATTCACCTGCAGCAAATTGTTGTTGACACGTACTCCCACGGAAACGTTGTACTTGGTCTTGCGGCCGAATTTTTTTAAGGTTTCGCTTAAGAAAATATCGCAATAGCTTAATAGCACTTCCATACCGCCGTTTAATACTTCGACAATATTTTCTCGATCTAAATAGAAGTAGGCTGTATGATTTTCAATAAAGTCGGCCTTCTGTTCAAAGAATTCACGAATGATATCCAGGGTGTAGTTATCTTCGATCTCATCGTTGTTTAAGATAGGATATTTATTTCCATCCTGGTCTTTTCCACGGACTTCAAAAGCTACGATCTTATCATCTACAATATCCCCATAAACTGCTGTAGATTCAATAACAGCTTTAGGTTGAACCTCTTCATCGAAGTTATAGACAATATTCACATAAGGCTGTATTACGTTGAGAAGATATTTCCGAAAGTTAGGAAATTGTTCTCTTGAGATAAAAGTATCTTTTCTTAATTGATTTAAAATATCACAGACGATGGTATCAGAGCCAAGGTCAACCACTCTAAAGCTTGGATCATCCTGATCGTTTTCAAAGATATATCTACCGGAGACATAAATCATGAATTCATCATTCATCGTGGTGTAATAATAATCATCTTCCTGATTTACGGTAATTTTAATACCAGTCTTTTCTGCTTCTCCAAAGTGGATGTTTTCGAGTTCAATGTCTTTAAAAATCGAATAGAACAAAGTTAAATTACGCGGATCCAGCGTAATATAGCGGGCATTTGATGAGTACTCACTTTCATAACGCTTTGCCTGTTTCATAAAATCGATGACTTTCTGCGAGGTTTCATCAAAGGCGTCTTTTCGATGGATAAATGCCAGCATTTTTCCATAACTGTAATATTGGCCATGATCGATCCGGTTCAAAAAATCAATGTAGTTTTTAATCACATAGAACTTTTTTCCGTTGCCGACCTTGAAGTCAACTACCCAGTCATCATAATCCCATGAAAACTGCATGGTGATGGTATACTCATTGTCCTGCAGTATGCTTTTTATATTGTTGGAATACTTCTGCTGGAAATCGGAAACCATCTGGTCTGTTTCTCTCATATAAGAGCGAACCTGGGCTTTTCTGGCTGCCTGATAGTGCAGGTGTTCTACCTGATTGAAAAAAGAATCGCCACGCTGAATCTTTGCAGGGATTTTGGGAATATCGATATAAGCCAGCCATTTCGCTAGAGCTCCAGTATGGGCACAATTGCGGCGGTTGGAATACCAGTAACAGTCACAATAGGCATTTTGAAGATTTTGATTGAAATCAATCACAATCTGACAGTTGGTTTCATACCGTTTTTTGTTGAAAATTCCTTCAATGATATAGTCATTGGAAAATCTTGCCTTGGTGATGGTAATCTCATCTAAGGAGTCCATATAGCTGTTGGCAAGGTAATTTGTATGGGCATCTAAATTCAATTGCGCAATAGTTTTTTCATTAATTATTAACATATTCACCATCCTGTCCCATTATCATAGCACAAAAAAGTACTTGCGTTTATGTAGATTCGGTAATAAGATGAAGTTTGACAATCAGAATGTGAAAAGTAGGTGATAAAAATGAACAAACTGATTGAAAAAGCTGGAAAGAAGGTAATGGCGGTTGTTGCGGCATTCTCTATGTTTGCGCTGTCGATGCCCGTTTTTGCCGAAGAGAAAGAGGAAGCAAAGGTTCAAGTTTTCGCTTATGATGAAGATCTGAATAAAATTGAAGGGGTTACGGTTGCCCTGGATGAAATGCAGAT
>CACYBS010000307.1 GCA_902772725.1 Erysipelothrix rhusiopathiae | reverse complement strand
TTTTTCCCATGGCAATAAACAAAAAAGCACCCAAGAGGGTGCCCAGGCGCTGTCAAGCTCCTGTCCACTCCTTGGGTACCAGTTTAGTGATACGGTCCTTTTTTTCAGCGATTGTTTTTAAGATAAGATAAAGCAGTTGAATTTACTTTTTTTACACGATTTTCAAGTTCCCTGGCACTCATCCTTGAAGCACCCTGGGCAAGGGCAGAATTTTGAATGAGGGCATCCGATGTGACGACAGTCACATGGAAAGATTTCCTTAAATCATGGATACTCTTTTCGATATAGCTGTCTGCCGTCTGGCCCTGACGGGTATATATAATCTGCGTATCGCCTTTTTTGATCGTTTCTCCCGGATTGTTTTTAACACGATATCCATCAAATACGATAATAATACGGCAATTCCGATATCCCTGGTAGTTGGTCAATAAATCAATCAATTGATCACGAGCGGATTCTATATCGGTTCTTGCGGTATCTTTTAAATTCTCCCAGGCATAGATCATATTATATCCATCTACAATCAGGCAGTCCGGTAATTTTTCTGAAATCTCTACTTTAGCGGCAGATATCTCTGTTTTTGGCTTTGGGGTGGTTCTAAGTTTTACTTTTGGCTCAGCTTTTTTGTTCTGTCCTCCGGCCATATTGAATACCCGCTTGAGCTCTTCTTCTTTTACGGTATAGCGAACCTGATGATAGCTTTGTGAAGTACTTTCCTTTTCGATAGGAATGTGTAAATGCTCTTCTACCTCATCCCATGGCACCACATAGCCTGATCCCTGAGCACAGAATACAGATCCGGTTGGATTTCGAAAATCCATTTCGCTGTCATATCCTCTTTCAAGAATAATTTGTTCTGCATCTTCACATGGATAGTATCCATCCGGGACACAGCTGTATTTTCCTTTGCCATGCGTTAATGCCACGATTTCCTTCTGGTAATTCATGAGAAGGCGGACAGGTCCGATTCCGGTTACTGTCATGGTTCCATCGGGATTATCCTTAATTTCAATACGTGCATGTTTACTTTCCAAATCAAACAGAACTTTGCTTAAAACAGAGGAAGGCACGGTAATTGAAAAACGGTAATAAGGCTCCAATAGAAGCGAATCCGCTTTTTTTAAACCCTGGCGGACAGCTCTATACGTTGCCTGTCTGAAGTCTCCTCCCATGGTGTGCTTTAAATGCGCTTTACCTGCAACAAGGGATATTTTTATATCGGTGATAGGTGATCCGGTTAGTACTCCTCGATGTTCTTTTTCCTCTAAGTGGGTCAGAATCAACCGCTGCCAGTTTAAGGCAAGCTTATCGGTGCTGATATCCGCTTCAAATTTCATACCGGAACCCGGCGGCAGAGGCTCCAGATATAGATGGACTTCTGCGTAATGACGGAGCGGTTCAAAGTGACCGTATCCATATACCGGTTCTGTTATGGTTTCCCTAAAAATGACATTTCCGGTTGTGAATTCCACATGAATACCGCTTCTTTCCATGATCATCTTTTGGATGACTTCCATCTGGATGGTTCCCATCAATCTAAGATGGATTTTCTTAGTCTGCTCATCATAGTTGATTTGAAGCTGTGGGTCTTCTTTGGCAAGCTGCGTTAAGACATTCATCATCTGTAAAGGGTCAACCCCTCTTGGTAAGACTAATTGATAATTTAAAAATGCCGATAATACCGGCTGCGGACTGTCTGCTTCCATGCCGATACCCTGTCCGGCTTCCAAATCGGTAAAGCCTTTTACAGCGCAGATCATGCCGGCATCCGCTTCCTGTATCATAGTGTAATTCTGCCCTGAATAAATACGGATCTGGTCTACCTTTTCGGTTTCCGATATTTTCTGCTTTGCCTTGAGACAGCCTCCGGTAATTTTAAGATGGGTAAGGCGGTTACCCTGCTCATCTGTGGATATTTTATATATTTTTGCACCAAATTCATCCGGATATTCTTTGGTAAGGGTATATTGACAAATGGCATCCATCAAGCTTTCTATGCCCTGGTTTTTTAAAGCGGATCCAAAAAATACCGGGAAGCATTCCCGTTTATAAACAGCACGGGCTATGGAATCGGAGCTGATTGTTTCCGTTTCGGTAAATTCATTTAATAAATCATCGCTTACTAAGGCAAGCCTTTCCCATTTGTTGTTATCGGTAAAATCAATGCAGTTTTCCGAACACATTCGTTGAAGATTTTCCATTAATTCTTCTTTTTCGATATAACTGATATCCATCTTATTGATGAATACTAAAGCAGGAACATTATAATGTTCCAAACATTTCCAGATGGTTTCCGTGTGGGATTGAACACCATCCTGGGCATTGATTAGGATAATCGCAAGATCCAGTACCTGCAGACTTCTTTCCATTTCACTGGAGAAATCAACATGCCCCGGTGTATCAATCACATAGATTTCAGAATCTTTCCAATGAAAGTGTGCTTCTTTAGAGAAAATCGTGATTCCTCTATCTCTTTCCAATGAATCGTAATCAAGAAAGGCGTCTTTGTGGTCAACACGACCCATTTTTCGGATAGTTCCTGCATTATACAACATACTTTCAATGCAGGTGGTTTTACCGGCATCTACATGGGCTAGTATTCCGACCGCGATATTTTTCATGGAACCACTCCCTTCTAATCGATAGAAATAAAGTAACAGAAAATCTAATAATTTTAAAGTAGACTGCTTTTTAAATTAATGTTACATTAGGAAGGAATCGGAGGAATTGTTATGAAAAAATTATCATTTTTGATTATAGCCGGTCTTCTAACGGGCTGTTCTAATATATCCAAAACAGCATCCTATGAAATAGAATACGGAAAGCCGCTTGATGTTGAGATTATTGAAAAAGAATGCGGTGTAACTGATCTAGATGTATCCTCTATTATGACGGAAAACGGAAAAGATTATCCTGCACTGGGAGAATATACACTTCAGGCGAAGGGAAGTGAAGTTACATTGACTGTTAAAGATACGACAAAACCGGAAATCGTAACGGATTCACTTACTGTTGAGCTAAATAATCCAACCGATTTTATTGACCGAATCGAAGTTAAAGATTTTGGTAAGTGTACAGTTACCACCGATACTTCTGAAGTTGATTTTACATCCCCGGGAGAATATTCCGTAACGGTAAAGGCCGTAGATGATTCCGGAAATGAAGCTGAAAAGACAATAACGGTGACAGTAGAGGAAGAAATGGCGATTGAAACACCGGAAACAGTAACTGAGCCGTTTTATGTGAATGGAATCATGGTTGTCAACAAGAAACATCCTTTACCGATGAATTATGCGCTGGGTGAAGATCCGGTGGCATCGGCTGCCATTCACCAGTTAATTGCGGATATGCAGGCTCTCGGTTATGATATTTCCAACAACTACAGTGGATATCGCAGCTACGATACCCAGAATGGATTGTATTGGAGCTATGTATCATCTTATGGGCAGCAGGAAGCCGATACCTTTTCGGCAAGACCGGGCTATTCGGAACATCAAACCGGATTGGCTTATGATTTGATGCATACATCAGGCGCTCTTGTAACAAATCAGCCGGAAGCCGATTGGATTGCTCAAAATGCCCACCGTTATGGATTTATCGTACGCTACCAGGAAGGAAAAGAAGGTATCACCGGTTATGTCGCAGAACAATGGCATTTAAGATATATCGGTGATGAAGCGGAGAAAATCTATGAATCCGGCTTAACGTTAGAAGAATATTTAGGAATTGAAGGCGGAGACTATCAATCTTGAATTGATAGTCTTTTTTGAATTTTGTACAATAGAAGGTAGTAAGAGGTGATTATATGAATATGGGAAGACCTCAAAGACGTGAAACAAGTCTTACAGAAGGTAAAGGAAGCGTTTTTAAGCGCGGTGATGGATTAGGCACAGGACCGACCGGTTCGGGTCGTCCCGGCGGCGGTGGCGGTGGACCTCGCTCCGGCAGAGGTGGTTTCTCCTCCATCTTGATGATTATATTGGCGTTACTCTTTGGTGGAGGTGCTGGGCTCAGCGGATTGTTTGGAGGCTCCGATGACTCCTATTCAGAGCCGTCATCGAATTTGTATTACTCAGATACATCCACTCATCAGGGATGGACATCTGCCAATTCCAATGTTTCTCAGCTGGATACAACGGTGGCATCCGGATCAAGAAACAAATACACCAAAATTGCCGGTAACGGAAAAGATACCGTAACAATCATGGTATATATGTGCGGTGCGGATTTGGAAAGCCAGAACGGTATGGCTACTGCCGACTTAAGAGAAATGTTGTCAGCCGATCTTTCCGACAATATCAACATCGTCGTTTATACCGGCGGCAGCACATATTGGAGAACGAAGGCTATCAGCGCACGTACCAATCAGGTCTGGGAAGTTAAAAACAATAAGTTATATAAGGTTGCAGAAGACGGCGATAAGGTCATGACAGACCCGAATACATTATCTGCCTTTATTCGATACTGCGGTAAGAATTATAAAGCGGACCGCTATGAATTGATTTTATGGGATCATGGTAACGGAACTGCTGCCGGTTATGGTTATGATGAAAAACATAAGCGTTCCGGTTCTATGACTTTAGATGGAATTAATACAGCCTTAACAAACGGCGGTGTAAAATTTGACTTTGTCGGATTTGATGCCTGTCTGATGGCAACCGTTGAGAACGGTTTGATGTTGGATAAATATGCAGACTATATGATCGCATCGGAAGAAACCGAGCCAGGTATCGGATGGTATTACACCGATTGGTTAAACGCATTATCGAAGAATACTTCGATGCCTACTATTGAAATCGGTAAGAATATTGTCGACAGCTTTGTAGAACAGTGTGCCCGTCAATGTACAGGACAGAAGACAACCCTTTCGGTAGTTGACCTTGCAGAGCTCAGCAATACCGTACCGCCTGCACTAAGCGACTTCAGTAAAGAGGTTTCCAACTCCATCAACAACAATGGATATAAGAGTGTTGCGAGCGCAAGAAACCAAACCCGTTCCTTTGCGACAAGCACCCGTATTGACCAGGTAGACTTGACCGATTTAGCGGATAAAGTAAATAACTCCAAATCCGATGCCTTAGAAGCGGCCGTAAAAGGAGCTGTGAAATACAATCGTACTTCCACAAATATGTCCAACTCCTATGGATTATCGGTTTACTTCCCGTATCAGAAGCTAAGTACGGTAGACTCTGTTGTGAGAACATACGATGCGATTGGAATGAATGCAGACTATTCTCAGTGTATCAGAGACTTTGCGACCTATCAGGCTACCGGTCAGGCAGGAACACAATATTCAAGCCAGCCTGGAACCTTATTTGGAACATTGACCGGGCAGGACCAAACGGGCTATTCTTCATCGGATATGCAGACATTGTTCGATTTGTTCTTTGGCGGTGATTACAGCTCAGCCGGATTGGATTACTCCAATTCATCGTTCTTAAGCGGACGTTCGATTCCGGATGAACAGTTAACCAGCTATGTAAAAGAAAACTATATCGATGATTTAGATTTAGTATGGAAGAAATCCGGTAATAATTATGTAATGAGCTTGAGCGAAGATCAATGGGGTCTTGTTCAATCCATCGATCAATCCGTATACTATGATGATGGCGAAGGCTATATTAACTTAGGCCTTGATAATAATTACGATTTTGATGAAAAGGGCAACTTAGTTGCGGCTACCGATCGTACATGGTTATGTATCAATAAGCATGTTATACCGTATTTCCATACCGATACTACAGTAGAAGAAGATGGAAATTATACGATTACCGGTTATGTTCCGGCTATGTTGAATGGGGAACAGAGGGTGAACTTGATTCTGGTATTTACCAAGGACAACCCGAATGGATCCATTGCCGGTGCACAATATGTTTACGATGAAGCGGATACTTCAACCGTTGCGAAAAACCTGATTGAACTAGAAGTAGGCGATACCTTAGATTTCATCTGTGATTTCTATGCATACGATGGAACGTATCAGGACAGCTATTTCTTAGGCGATCAATTGAAGGTAACCGAAGATATGGTAATTCGCAATATTGAATTAGATGGCGGTAAGGTATCTGTTGTATATCGCTTTACCGATATTTATAATCAGCAGCACTATTCGCAGGCCATTGAAATTTAAAGGGATGATAAAATTTCATCCCTTTTTTCTGTTATGATAGAACCATGAACACAAATATATTATCCTATCCTTTCTTATCCTGTTTTCTCACATATACTGTCAATATTTTGATCCTGGCGGCAATGTTGATCGTAACCCGATTTCTGTTTAATCCGCCAAGAGAGCTGTTTCGCAAGATGCTGCATCTTGTGGCATTTACCTCAACAGCCTTTATTGTCGCTTATGCGAAAAACTGGCAGGCAGCTGCCTGGACAATGGTGTTATTTGCCATGCTCGTATGGCCGGTATTGAAATTTTTTGAAAGGTTTTCCTGGTATTCGGATTTATTTATTGAAAGACGTGCCGGCGAAATTAAGAACAGCCTGTTACTTTTGTTTCTATCACAGGCCGCTTTTGTGACCTTCTGCTGGGGATTTTTAGGTGATAGGTGGATGGCTGCTTTGGCAACGGTTGCCTGGGGTGTGGGAGATGCGATGGCTGCATTAATCGGTAAACGCTTTGGGAAACATCATACCAACATTCCTTTGGCCGATAAAAAGAAAACATGGGAAGGAACCTTCGCCATGTTTGTGAGTGCATTTCTTGTATATGTGATTGGCTTATCATTATTAAGTAATCTATCTTTGGGACGTATTTTATTGCGGTCGATCTTTGGGGCAGCTGTGAATGCGTATGTCGAGCTGATCACCAAAAACGGAAATGATACGATTACTGTACCGATATCCGGTATTCTTGTGCTGTGGCTTTTCAATCTACTTTGATTTTTCGTGTGATGATCCGGTTTTCTTTATCAAAATCCTTGATGAGCACAAAGTCAAAACGGTCCACATCAATACATAACGGAAAGTCTTCCTTTGGGAAGATTTTTTGCGTTTCCGGATTGAAAAACTTCTTTCCATCCGTGTATCTTAATTGATCCGCTTTTTCTTTAACCGGGTATTCTTTCCCTTCCAGAAGCGCTTTAATGTAGTAAGCGCAGATCAAGTCTTCCGCAGCTGTATACTTTCCTTCATTACCCATGGCAACCAGGCTTACGGTATCCGGGTTCTGTTTCTGAATATACTTTGCGATAGCTTTTGCGGTTACTAATGAGCCGGCAATAATGGTATCGGCATGAATCGCATTGACAAGTCCCTGGGTACCGGCACTGGTCGAATGAATGATTGTCTTACCAGTATAATCTTTTCCGTAAATGGCTGAAGGGGCATTACCTCCATCACAGCCTTCCACCATTTTTCCATGTCTTTCCGCAAATAAAAGATAGTCAGGATGTTCCTGCTTCAGGGCAAATGCCTCATCCATACTTCCGATGGGGTAGATCTTTTCAACTCCCTGATTGAAACAATAAGCTTCTAAGGTATAGGCTCTGAACACATCAATAATTACGGTAAGTCCCCTGGCTTTTTTTGCGCCTTCTAATAATTCTAAAATTTGAATATTCATTTTTTAGTTCTCCTTCCCGTATAATATCTTTGTATGTGAATTTAATCAATAAGGAGCAGAAAATGAAAATCAATTTAGAAGGAACATTAAATACCAGAGATCTGGGCGGGCAGATCACAAAGGATGGATATACGATTAAAAAGAGCAGTTTGATTCGCAGCGATGCTCCATCAAAAATCACTTTCAACGATATACAAATATTAAAAGATCATGGCTTAGCTTTAGATATTGATCTTAGAACGACTTCGGAAGCCGGAGAAAAGCCGGATCCTGAAATTGATGGGGTTACCTATCTTCATTTACCGGTATTTAAAGAACAGGCTGCCGGTATCACCAGAGAAGAAAAGGCGATGAAAGATATCATGCAGATGATGATTGAAATCAGCGAAGAAAAAGCTTCTCAGAACATGATGAATCTATACCGCTCTTTAATAGAGGATCCGTATTCAAGAAGTCAGTATGAAACATTTTTAAATGCGGTATTGGATTGTGATGGAGCTGTGTTATGGCATTGTACGGCCGGGAAAGACAGAGCAGGCTTTGCGACCATCATCGTTGAGGAAGCTCTTGGTTTGGACAGAAAGATTATTTATGACAACTATATGCGCACTACCGAGAATCTAAAACCGGAGATCGAGCGTATCCGTTCTCTTGTTCAAAAACGGGGACTTGTCATGAAAGACGAAGCCGCATTAAATGTCTTCTTTGGAACCAGACCGGAATTCTTTGAGACGATTTATCAAACCGTGGAAAATAATTTTGGAAGTTTTGATCAATTTATTGAAGAAGGACTTCATTTTGGTGAAGATAAATTGGAACGGTTCAAGAAAAAATATCTTATTGGATACTAAAGGGATCTTAATTGAGTATTGGGATAGAATGGTATACAATTCTTTAAGGAAGTGATGAAAATTGAAACGATTTTTCGATGATGAAGAGTCAAAAAAATACTTAAAAATCTCTCTTTTCACCATCGCTACATGCATTATTATCTATATATTAAGCCGTGTTGCGGATAATCTGGATACGATTGTCGGCTGCGCTATTCAAGTGTTAAGCTGGATTGGTTCTGTGTTAAAACCGGTTTTCGGAGGTTTTATCATAGCCTATATTTTATTGCCGGCAACCAGAAATCTGGAGGCACAGCTGGCCAAATCCGGTTTTTTCCAAAAAGAGCATAAGAAATTGACGCCCCGCGGGGCAGCAGTCCTGATTCTGGGGTTGGGCGTATTTCTTTTATTGTCGGTAGGAATCACATTGATTATGGCAACGATTACCCGGCATGTTTCCTTTGTGGATGGTCAAAGCTTTGTGGCCGGTATCAATGATTTGGTTAAAGCTTTTACACAGTTTTATGATGAAGTCATCAAAATGTTGGCGGGAATTAAAATCGGTACACACAATCTGGCAGAGTATGTCCAGGATTTAATTGATTTATTATTCCGGCAGTCTGACTTAGATCTGTTATCCAGTGCCGATGCGATCAAATCACGCGTGATGGCATTTGCCTTCAGTATTTTGTTCGGGGCTTATTTCCTGATTGATGGGGAAGGCTTAATCAAGTATTGGAGCCGAACCTTTCATATTTTAATGGGAGATAGAGTATATGATATTTGCCGCGGAATTTTACATGATGCCGATATAACTTTTTCCAGATATGTAAGAGGACAGCTTTTAGATGCGCTGTTTATGGCAGTAACCATCAGTGTTGTATTCTCTGTCATTGGTGTGCGGTTTGCGCCGGTAATCGGTATTGCCGCAGGAATCGGTAATCTGATTCCTTATGTAGGACCTTTTGTTGCCTATGGTTTAACCATTCTGGTGGGTATTGTGGGGCAGGATTGGAAGATTCTGCTGATATCGCTCATAGCTGTCAGTATTATTCAGGCTATTGATGCCGGAATTGTCAACCCAAGACTTTTAGGTAAAAGTATCCGCATTCATCCTTTGATTGTAACGACATCGTTGATTATCGGAAACCGGATCGGCGGGTTCTTCGGCATGCTGGTGGCAGCCCCATGCGGAGGCTTGTTTACCCTCTGGTTTGAAAGATTAGTTGAATATATACGTAAGAAAAGGAATATGGATATTCCGCCTATACAAGACGAAAGCGAACCATCGTAGGGTTCGCTTTTATAATTTAGAATATTGATAATTATGAAAACGCTCTAATATCTCACGATGATCAGACCGGCGTATTGACTGGTGTGATTCATCTTTCATGATGAATTCATTTTGCCGTACGGAATCGATATAATCCATATTCAAGCAGATTCCTCTGTTACATAACAGGAATACAGGACTCTTTAACAGTATTTCACTGAGGCTTTTAAAGGTCACACGATACAGTTCTTTTTTATTGTTGGAGAAGGTTACCTCAGTATATTTATCCTGAGAACAGATATATTGAATGGTATTCAAGGTAAGAACGATTTTCTGTTTACCACTGTAAAATTCAACCGATATATTCTTTAAATGCAGTTCTTTTTCTGCTTCATAAATTAACTTTCGAATCCTGTCTGCGTTTAATTCTTCCTTAAGAATATAATCGAAACACGGATGCGTTCTTACAGCGCGGTATACATCTTCTTTGGAACTGGTTAAAAAGACAATCAAAGCGGAATCGTTTTGATCGTGAAATTTCTGCGCCGTTTCCACACCATCCATTCCATCCATATAAATATCCATAAATACCAATTGAAAAGGACCGGTATCCTGTTCTAGAAACTCTTCTCCGCTTTTGAAATGTTGGATTAGATATCCTTCCGCTATATTCGGGCAGTCTTTTAATAAGGAATGAAGGTTTTCAAAATCACTTTGATTGTTTTCGACAATTGCGATATTCATGTCCATATTATATCAAATATTTAAGCTTGTTTATCAATAACTATAGGAGGATATGCTACTTTCTTGAATGCATTAGTAAAATTTGATTAAATAATATTATGAAACAGAATGAGCAATTTGAAACCAGACTTTCACTGGTCTTTTATTTTCTTAAAGGGGCAAAACGTTATTTCGCAGCGGGAATTATTTTTGCGTTTCTGGTTTCGTTTATCGATTTAATCAATCCAAAGATTATCAGTTATACCGTAGATACAATTTTGAATCATAAAGATGCCAATTTACCGAAGTTTATCTTACAGTGGATTGATGCCATCGGAGGTCCTTCTTATCTTAGAGAGCATTTGTATATTATTGCGTTTGTCGTAATTGTGACAGCTTTATTAGGTGCTCTGTCCCGTTATTGTTTCCAACTAAACAACTCCAAAGGAGCAGAAGTTCTGGTTCAAAGAATGAGGGATACCCTTTTTGAACGTATTATGGAACTGCCGTCTTCCTGGCACAATGAGAATCATACCGGTGATATTATCCAGCGTTGTACATCGGATGTAGAGACCATCAAGGGATTTTTATCCGAACAGTTAACCGGACTGTTCAGAGTGCTGGTATTGTTTGGATTTGCGATTTATTTCATGGTGGATATTCATCCTACATTATCTATCATCGCTCTTGTCATGATGCCTCTTGTGGTCATTTATTCCATCTTATTTCACGGAAGAATCGGCAGTGCCTTTGAAAAGGCAGATACAGAAGAAGGTGTACTATCTTCCATTGCCCAGGAAAATATCAGCGGTGTACGTGTTGTCAGGGCGTTTGGACAGGAAATCTACGAGCAAAAGCGTTTTGAGAAGCAGAATGCGGACTATACAAAGCTTTGGGTAGATCTAATGCGTATCTTTGCGGAATACTTTGCCTTCAGTGATTTTTTCTCCTATTTCCAAATTTTAACGATTCTTGTAGCCGGTGCTTATTATTGTGTAAATGGCAGTTTAAGCGCGGGAAATTATATTGCGTTTTTATCTTATAACGGCATGTTGACGTGGCAGATTCGCTCACTAGGCCGTATGATTTCCAATTTATCACGTGCCGGTATCTCCGTAGAACGTCTTCGATATATTATGAATTCTCCGGTTGAAGTGGATTTGGGTCAAAAGCTGACGCCGGATATGCATCAGGATATTGTCTTTGATCATGTGTCTTTTCGATATGATGATAAAACACCGGATGTGCTTAAAGATATATCTTTTACCATTCCTGCAGGAAAGACGATCGGAATTATCGGAAAGACCGGCTCGGGGAAAACGACTCTGGTTTCGCTTTTGGATAGATTGTATGAATGTAAAGAAGGAGTCATACGTGTTGGTGATATCGATATTCGAGATATTAAGCTATCCTGGTTACGAAGACAGATTGGGATGATTCTTCAGGAACCGTTTCTTTTCTCCCGAACATTAAAAGAGAATATTAGTATCGGTGTACCGGACGCAGATATGAGCGATATTTCCGAGGCGGTTTTAGCTGCCGATCTGACAGAGACCATCGAAGGTTTTCATGATGGTTATGATACGTTTGTCGGTGAAAGAGGCGTGACCCTTTCAGGTGGACAGATACAGCGTACTGCCATTGCGCAGATGTTGATGCGAAAGCCGTCGGTGATGATTTTTGATGATTCATTATCCGCTGTTGATGCCCGCACCGATGCCAACATTCGTGCAAATTTAAAACAATATGCAGGTAAATCTACGATTATCTTTATCTCGCACAGAATTACCACTATACAGGATGCGGATTTGATTCTTGTGATGGACGACGGTGAAATCATACAGCAGGGAACCCATGATCAATTGATTCAGAAAGAAGGTTTATATAAACGGATTTACGATTTACAGGTACAGGAGGAAATGCTATGAGAAAAAATGAAAAAGTAGCACATCTTCCATGGTTTGGAATCGGAAAATTACTTCCGTTTTTAAAACCTTACCGCAAATTGATGTTCTGGATGATCTTTATGGGTGCTTTTACAGGATATATCGATACGCTGTATCCTTTATTTAACCGCTATGCGTTAGATACTTTTGTGGCACATCAGGATCTCAGTAATGTATGGATCTTTATCGGATTATATCTGGTAATGTTGATTGTGCAGTCTGTGGCCAATTACTACAGTATGGTTTGGTCCGGTGTCATTGAGATGAATGTAGATAGAGACCTACGAAATAAGGCATTCAATCATCTACAAACACTCAGCTTTTCCTATTTCAATCAAAATAATGTCGGTTATATCCATGCCAGAATTATGAGTGATACCGGTAAGATCGGAGAGCTTGTCGCATGGCGATTAATGGATATGGTCTGGTATGGAACCTATATTGTGTTCGTATTTGTGAATATGTTGCTGATTCAATGGAAATTAGCTTTATATGTATTGTTGGTAATACCGTTTGCGGTATGGATGATGCGTTACTTTCAAAAACATTTAATCGTATTAAATCATAAGGTAAGACAGATTAATTCCCGTATTACCGGCAATTTCAACGAAGGAATTACAGGTGTCAAATCCATTAAATCTCTGGTGATTGAAGATACGATATTAAATGATTTTAAAAAAGATACGTTGAGTATGAAGCATACCAGTATCAGAACACAGCGTTTTTCCGCTGCCTTTATGGCACTTGTCACAATGATGAGCTCTGTGATTCTTGCGATTGTGCTTTGGCAGGGAGGACATATCACCATAGAGGGAATCATTCAAATCGGAACCTTATCGATCTTTATGAATTATGCGGTTTATTTGATTGAACCGATTCAGATGGTGATTAATACGATAGCTGCACTGATCGGTATTCAGGTTAATATTGAGCGTTTCTCCAATTTTATGGAAACGGAATCCATGGTGGTAGACAGCGATGAAGTGATCGAGAAGTATGGAGATATGTTCCATCCTAAAAAAGAGAACTGGGAACCGCTTGTCGGTGATGTGGAATTTAAGGATGTTTCTTTTCAATATCCCGATGGCAATGAACTGGTTTTAGAGCATTTTAATTTAAAGGTAAAACAGGGAACCCATGTTGCGATTGTCGGGGAGACAGGAGCCGGTAAATCTACACTTGTCAATTTAATCTGCCGGTTCTATGAACCAACATCAGGTCAGATTTTGATTGATGGAAAAGATGTTAAGGAGCGCTCGCAATTATGGCTGCATCGAAATATCGGTTATGTATTACAGACACCGCATTTGTTCTCGGGAACAGTAAGAGAGAATCTGAAATACGGAAATCCCGATGCCAGTGATGAACAGATATTAGATGCCATTCATACGGTATCTGCGGATTTTGTGTTAGAGAAGCTGGATAAAGGCTTGGATAGCGAAATCCAGGAAGGGGGAGATTCCCTTTCAACCGGAGAAAAACAATTATTATCCTTTGCGAGAGCGCTGTTGGTAGATCCAAAGATTCTGGTATTGGATGAGGCAACCTCTTCCATTGATACGTTAACAGAAAAAGCCATTCAGGATGCGATTGAAACAGCTATTAAGGGAAGAACGTCCTTTATGATTGCTCATCGCTTATCCACGGTAGTGGACGCAGATGTAATCTTAGTAGTACAGGATGGAAAGATTGTAGAAAGAGGAACCCATCCTGAGTTGATGCGTAAAAAGGGATATTATTACGAATTATATACAAGACAATTTGAACAGATGGCCACAGAAATGGCATAGGAAGGACTGTATGAAAAAAATCGTATTCTTAGATGTAGACGGAACCTTAATTGATTATCGTTTACAGATGCCTAAATCAGCCCAAACAGCTGTAGAGACTGCACGCAAAAACGGACATATCGTATATATCTGTACCGGATGTTCTAAGGCAGAGATTGAATATTATCACTGGACATTGGAGCTTGATGGTATGATTGGCGGCAACGGTGCTTATGTTGAAAACGGAGATGAAGTCCTGCTTCATCGATCTTTGACTTTAGAACAGTGCACCGATGTCGTAAATTGGTTAAAGGAAAGACAGCTTCCGATCATTTTAGAGGCCAACAGCGGCATGTATGCCAGTGATGATCTCAAAAGTGAAAAGGGAAGAAATGCCTTCCTGGCTTACAGTAAAGGTAAAGGCAATACCGATCCATCCAATTATGATTGGGATAAAAGATGGGGCAAGTATGTCTGGGGTAAATCCTTGTATCGAGATGATGTCAATAAGATCAGCTTTGTGATGGATTCTTACCAGGACCATTTGGATTCTGCCGAAAGATTTCCGGATTTGGTAGCCAATACATGGGGCGGTAAAGGAGAAGCAGCTCTTTTTGGTGATTTAGGTGTTAAGGGAATTGATAAGGCATATGCGATTGAAATTGTTTTAAAACATCACAATATGACCAAAGAAGATGCGATTTCCTTTGGTGATGCCAAGATTGATTTATCGATGTTTGAAGCCTGTGGATATAATGTTGCGATGGGTAACGGCGGTCCGGAAATTAAGGAAGCAGCCGATTATATTACCGATGATATCAATGATGATGGCTTATATAATGCCTTTAAGAAGCTTGGATTGATATAAAAAATAGATTTTTGATTGTATCAATGGTTCTTTTCGGTTATTATGATTTCTGTATTTAAGAAAATGAGGAGGAGCCTATGAGCAACAACAAACGTCCTGAAACAATGGAAAGAATTACTAATGCCCAGTTAGCTAACGCATTTATCGATGAACAGGTAAAAGCAGTTCGTGAACAGGTTAAAGATGGAAATGTATTACTGGCATTATCCGGTGGTGTAGATTCCAGCGTAGTCGCTGCATTATTGATCAAGGCAATCGGAAAACAGTTAACATGTATTCATGTAAACCATGGATTGATGAGAAAAGGCGAAAGCGAACAGGTTATTGATGTATTTAAATCTTCATTAGGCGAAAACTTGATTTATATCGATGCCACAGACCGTTTCTTAGATAAGTTAGCAGGTGTATCTGATCCTGAAACAAAGAGAAAGATTATCGGTGGTGAATTTATCCGTGTATTTGAAGAAGAATCTAAAAAGCTTTCTAATATGAAGTTCTTAGCTCAGGGAACTATTTATCCGGATATTCTGGAAAGTGATGGCATTAAGGCACATCATAACGTTGGCGGTTTACCGGAAGATGTAGATTTTGAATTGGTTGAACCGGTTAAGTTCTTATTTAAGGACGAAGTACGTGTTGTTGGTGAAGCATTAGGCTTACCAAAGAATATGGTTTACCGTCAGCCTTTCCCGGGACCTGGTTTAGGTGTTCGCTGTCCGGGCGCAATCACAAGAGACCGTTTGGAAGCAGTACGTGAATCCGATGCGATCTTACGTGAAGAATTTGAAAATGCAGGTTTAGAAGGTAAGGTATGGCAATACTTTACTGTAGTACCTGATTTCAAATCAACAGGTATCAAAGATGGTAAGCGTTCCTTTGAATGGCCGGCAATTATCCGTGCGGTTAACACAACGGATGCGATGCAGGCAACCATCGAAAGAGTAGATTGGGAAGTATTGGAGAAGATTTCTTATCGTATTACACATGAGGTTGAAGGTATCAACCGTGTGCTTTACGATTTGACAACGAAACCGACTGCCACAATCGAGTATGAATAGCCTTTAAAATTGAATTAGAGTTACATACAGCGGTATTTCAATGAATACTGCTGTATTTTTATAAATAGAGAAGTTATTTGGGAATATCCATCTCAGTTTTCTTCCTGTTTATTTCTTTCAATGGCGTATTCATCAAACCATGGCAGTGTGAACTTTAAGATGCCATTGCGTGGCCCTATATGGGTCGATTGTTGTATTCATATTTACTGTTGGTTTACTGCTGGTTTACTGTTCGAAATTTTTTTACTGTTCTTTTACTGTCTGTTTACTGTTCTTTTACTGTTTTTTCAAGAAACATAAACTTTTTTTGAATGAAATTTCGTAAGAAACAGCTTTCCCGGAAATGAACAAAAAAAGCTCCTTCAACAGTTTGAACTGTCGAAAGGAGCTTTTTTTATAATTAGACTAAATGTCAACAAAGACTTTTATTGTTCTGCCGGTTCCATATCATCTCTGCCATGTTTGCAGATCGGACACTGGTAGTCAGCCGGAAGCTGGTCGCCTTCAAATGGCTCAAAGTAACCGCAGATTTTACAGATAAAACCTTTTTTCTTCTTTACGGTAACAGCCGGAACATACACAAAGTCCTCTTTGCCGTGTTTACAAAGTGGACATACATAATCATCCGGAAGTTCTTTGCCTTCATAGAAGTATCCGCATACCTCACAGCGCCAACCCTCTTTCTGCTGAGTATCAGGCTGTTTTTTCGGTTTGATATGGGCATGATAATAAGCATAAGTAGCACTCGGTGCATCAGAGATAACTTTTGCTTCGATCACGTCAGCGATAAACAGGGTAGAAACACCAAGGTCAAAGGATTCAATTACTTCGCATCCAAATACAGCGTTGGTGTACTCCGGTATATAGCGGATTCCGTTTGAGAGTCTGTCGTTGTAGTTAACATCCGCAAATTTATCAACATCTCTACCGGATTGGAATCCAAAATGCTGGAATACGGAGAAAGGTGTATCTTCTGTCAATACAGATACGTTAAATTTACCCGCCTGCTTAATAATATCGGCTGTATTATTCTTATTGATGACCGAAATAGCTACTTTCTTAATCTCACCGGCAGATACCTGAGCTGCCGAGTTAATCACACATCCATAATCTTTTCCGTTTAACCGAGAAGTCAGAATTTCAAGACCGTAATGGAACTTGAAGAAGGATGATGGATCCACTTCTGCTTTTGTCACGTATGCAGGCTGTACATCTTCAATCGGAGCTTCTTTCTTTTCGAAGAAGGCCGGATTGATGTCTTTGGCAATCGCATCTGCCATGGCATCCAGTTCAGCTACTTTATCTTCTTTTAAAGCAGATTTAATGGTAATCGTATCTTGGATGAATTCCGTGCCCGGCAGCTTGCTGAGTAATTCTTTCATCAATTTTCCACTCATCGGTCCCCAGGAACCGTTTTCCAATAAAGCGATTTTTCTATTCTTTAAGTTATGTGCCACGATATCGTGTAGCAGATTTTCCATCGTCACGAAAATACCGGCATTATATGTAGTTGCCGCAAATACCAGATGACTGTTGCGGAAGGCACTGGAGACAATATAGCTTGCCGGAATTACAGATGTATCAAACATTTCTACCGGAACGCCTCTGTCAACTAATTTACCGGCCAGAATATTTGCCATGTTTTCGGTATGGCCGTATACACTGGCATAGGCAAGGCAGACACCTTTCACTTCCGGTGTATAAGTGCTCCACAGATTATATTTTTCTAAGAAGTCACCAAAGTGGGAACGCCATACAAAACCGTGTAACGGGCATACATAGGCGATATCAAGCGCAGCAGCTTTTTTCAATACATTCTGGACCTGTGGACCGTATTTGCCGACGATATTTGTATAATATCTTCTGGCTTCATCCAGCCAATCGTGCATGAAATCTACTTCATCGGCAAAGATATGACCGTTTAATGCACCAAATGTACCAAAGGCATCTGCTGTAAACAAGATCTTATCGGTCTTATCATAGGTCATCATAACTTCCGGCCAGTGAACCATCGGAGCATTGATAAATGTCAATTCATGTTTACCCACTGAAAGCGTATCGCCTTCTTTGACAACCTGGATTAAATTGGACATATCATAATCGAAATATTGTGCCAGCATTGTTTTGGACTTGGCATTGGTAATGATTGTTGTGTCCGGATAGCGGTAAATTAGATCCTCAATGGTTGCGGCATGGTCCGGTTCCATATGGTGTATCACTAGATAATCCAGCTTTCTGCCGTTAAGTCCATAAGCTACGTTTTCAAAGAAAGTATGTCCGACAGCTTTATCAACGGTATCAAACAGAACGGTTTTTTCATCTAAAAGAAGATAAGAATTATAGGATACTCCGTTCGGGACACCGTAAACACCTTCAAAGCAGGTCAGACGCCGGTCGTCGGCACCAACCCACAGAAGGTCTTCAAGAACTTTTTTTGTGCAATGCATAGTGTAAACCTCCTTTATATTTACTTTGATTGTAATTTATATTATTGAAAATGAGTATCTATCTTATTGATTTTCGTAAGGCAAGGCAAACTATTCCGGATATATCGGAACCAAACAGATGTCTTCTTTATGTATGAAATACAAAAATGTTGATTTTATGCAGGGAAGAGAGGGACCTTCTCTGTTTTTGAAATGATTCGAGTATGATAGAATACTCTCGAGGATGTAGTTATGGCTAAAAAGAATGGAATATTTGATATATTTGGCGATGTCATCGATGATGTCATCAACAAAAGTGAATTTCTTTCGGAAAACTTGGGCTCTGTGGTAGAAAACAGGAATCTTGAGGCATTAAAGAAGAAGGAACGAAAAAATCTGAATTATTTTTACGTGACCCGGCAAAAAGATATCGGTGAAGGTGTTTATTCCGTTGTTGATAAACATGGGGATGAAATCTATAATACCCTTCCTGAGTTTGGAAAATCCGGAAATTTTGTGCTGCATCTTTACAGTAATTACGGGGAAATAGCCGATATCACAAAACGAAAGATTAGAAATGGTGGATTTTTATCTGCACTAAGAGGGGAAACGGAGTATTATTTCCGCTCCAATGTATATCCGCCGGGAGCCATTATTCAAGTTGATCAAGACGATAATAGAAAATACTATACAGAGTTCAATAACTGGATGGTTATGGGGGATGTCAAAAGCGGTAATTATAACTTCTTTGATCAGGATACCGGAAAGTCATTCGCATCCATTTCAAAGAAATTTAAAAATGCGGCAACATATTCTGTTACATGCCGTGATGGGGAGGATGAGCCTGTCATTATCTTTATGACCATTCTTATAGATATGATTGAAAAGGAATAATATATGGATAAAAAAAGATTTCATTTCAATGATTACTATTCAAGTAGAACATGGAAGATCTTTATAATTCCGGTTATTGTACTTTCATTGATGCTTGAAATATGGCAAAACAATAACGGCCCCGAAATATTGGATTTTATACTCATGTGGATTCCCGGTGCGTCCGCTATGGCAGCTACTTATTTTGGGTTAAAGGAAAATGGGGAAACCTTTCATCTTCGAACATTTTTTCGCAAGGTAGGAGTGCGGGGATGTAAACCTACCTATGTACTCCTGGGTATTTTGATACCTCTGCTGTATATTTTGATTCCGTATCTGATTTATTGGAAAATCCATCCGGAAAGTTATAAATATTTGAATGTATCAATGATAACCGTGATAAAGAATATCGGTCCTATAATGGTTATGGGAATCTTTTTCAAGGCCATGTCTGCACTTGGAGAAGAAATCGGATGGCGTGGATATATGCTTCCGTATTTGACAGAAAAGTATGATTTGAAAAAGGCCATTATAATAGTGAGTTTATTCTGGGCAGGATGGCATTTTCCGGTATTAATCGGTGGCGATTATATGGCGGGAGCTCCGCTTTGGTATAAGCTTTCGGCTTTTACTTTCTGTGTTGCTGGTATAGGAGTTATTACAGCTATACTTACTTATCAGGCAAAAAGTATCTGGCCGGCTGTATTTCTACATGCAGCGCATAATAATTTTGATCAGATGGTATTTGGAGCTATCACAAGCGGAACCGATAAAATGTATTATGTCAGTGAAACAGGAATCCTTACCATTATCTGTGTATGGATCTTTGCGCTTTTATTGATTGTATGGTTAAAAAGAGACAGTCAATAAAGCCAATGTCATTCAGTTAAGCCAATGCTCTTTACTGAATGCCTACTGAAATCACTCAAAGAAAGAGCGAACTTCAATTGAGATAGTTT
>CACYBS010000306.1 GCA_902772725.1 Erysipelothrix rhusiopathiae | reverse complement strand
TCGTCTTCCGTTTTTACCTCCGTATCCGGAGGCAATCAAATTCTCGCAAAGAGAGGAAGCAACGGCAAGACGTATGCGGGGAGAAGAACTTCCAAAACCGGTAAATGCATCAGAAGAATTTTCTAATGTGATACTGAGGGCATGTAACTATGATCCAAAAAGAAGATACAACAATGTTGATGAATTTCATGAAGCACTGAATGCACTGGTACCAAAGGAAGTAGAGAAAACACCGCCACCTTTTACAAAGAAGAAATTCGATTTTAATCAGATTCCAAAGTGGGCATGGTATGCAGGAGCAGGAGTGATATGTTTGATTGCATTTATCACGACATTAATTAACAGAACACCTGTTACAAATACAGAAGAGACAGTTGTTGAAGAAGAATCCATTGTGGAAGAAGAACCAGTAGCTGAAGAAAGGTCCAAAACCGATGAAGAATATGAAAAAGAGTTTGAAAAAATCATAGGTCCTTTCTTAGAGAAGATGTGCTATGTGAATGGAGATAATTGGGAAACCGCATCGATGGAAGAAATCGGTAAGAGCATCGAAGGGGATTTCACCTTCAGGGATGATCATTATGAGCACCATGAAGCATATACATATACTACTAATGATGAAAACGATTGTCATTATATGTATGCAGATAATCAAGAAGATGATGCACATATTAAAGCCAGAGAAATGGACTTTGACTTAAATAATCAATGGGTAATGGTAGAAACAGAATGGCGGGTAGATTCCGATTCTTCGGATGAAACTATATCTCTTATCAATAAGCATTTTCCGGATGCAGGATTTAGGATGAATGATCCTAAAGATGATGTTTTTGAAGCAATCGGACTAACGGATGATATGTTTGAATGGCTGATGGAAAAAGGCGATGATGGAATCGACTGGAAAGATGAGAACGATATATTCTACAGCATTTCTTATAAATATTATGATAATCGCAGCACCCTTCATTTTTATCGGGATGGAAGGTCTATGTGGGCGTCATTTAGAACTTCCGGTGAATTATATGAATTCCATATGAATTATGATTACATGAGTACAAGCGGGGATTGATGATGAAAGATACTATAACAATTGTGATGATTGATCAAAAACTGGGAATCTATGAGGATTTAGAGGTTCCTAAATATATCAGTGCAAATGATTTGATACTAGCTTTGCAGAAAATGTATTCCGTTGAAAAGAAAATGGATTCACCTGCAGAGTATTATTTGAAATCAAATTATCCAAAGGCTTTATTAAAAGGGGAAAAGACTTTGGAAGAATACGGCCTGCATGATGGCAGTGAGATTTATCTTTGGAACAGGGATTAAAAGGATGTGATATCGATGGCAATAACAACAGAAAATAGATATCGACTTCGATTTGATAATGGAGAAGTATTTAAAGAAGCTGTATTAATAGATTCCGTCAAAGAAGTAAGTATCGGAACGGATATATTATGCGACATACGTTTCCATGAAGAAGAGTTTTATCGTCCTTTTAAAATCTCTCTATCTCACGAATCCAATAAATGGATTGCGGCATGTGAACCCGGTCTGGCGATAAAAAATGATTTTGGTTTATCTCAAAAAGCAGTATTGGAACCGGGGAATAGCTGTACCATTGTGTATTCCGAAAATGAAATGTTGG
This sequence comes from Erysipelothrix rhusiopathiae, assembly GCA_902772725.1. GTDB lineage: Bacteria > Bacillota_I > Bacilli_A > Erysipelotrichales > Erysipelotrichaceae > RUG11795. The sequence goes on along the minus strand of CACYBS010000306.1, from coordinate 1,020 downwards.
TATTCTACATGGAAATTGTTTTTGATGTGGACTATTATTCCAACAAATATGACTGTGTAATCCAGATGGAATCCATGGCTGAGCTTACCATTGGCGGAAACAACGCCATGATTACCCTGCCTTATAATTTGACAAAAGACGATTTAATTTCTATTGAAAACAGGCATCATCAATTTTATTTAAATGTGATCAAGGAAGGATTCGGAACTTTTTTAAATGGTGCATTAGTTCATAACTCTGTGCGCCTGCGTCCGTTTGATTTTATATCTGTTGGCCCATACAGTTTCTGTTTTATTGAAACGAATTTATATACAGATGCGGATAATGATTTAATATATGCTGCTAATGTGATTCATTTCATACAGAAAGACAGTTTGAGTTTTCAAGTGTATCCGCACTTCCATCCAAGTCCTAGACAGCAGATTGTCCTGGATAAAGAACCAATTAAAATTTTGGATCCTCCGACAAAGCCGCAGCCGCCGGAATCGAATATTGTGGGAAAATTATTACCGACTGTGGCCATGTTAGGAATTGTAACGATTAGTGGGTTAAGCGGACGTTTTGCGAGCGGTGCATCCTTTATGATCATGAGTTTGGGATCTGTAGGAGCCGGCCTGGCTACCAGTATTTATTCCATTTATTATGATAAAAAACGATATAAAGAAAAGCTTCAGGAACGAGAAGAAACTTATGAGAGATACATCAACGGAAAGAAGGAATCCATTCAACAGACAAGACTTCAGGAAAAAGAAGATCTCTATAAGATTTATTATTCCATTTCAGAGGAAATTGATATTGTGGATGGCTTTTTGCCGCAGCTCTATGACCGTAATCCAAAAGATCCGGATTTTATGGAAGTACGTCTGGGCCTTGGAGTGAGAAAAGCTGTAAAGCCAATCGATATCCGAGATAAAGAAGAATTTGAAATGGATGAACTTCAGGTTATACCATCCAAACTTGCTGAAGAATATGAATCCATCACTCCGGCACCGATTGTATTAGAACTTACAAAGGTCAATT
>CACYBS010000305.1 GCA_902772725.1 Erysipelothrix rhusiopathiae | reverse complement strand
TATCGGTATTAAAGTGAAAATGATCAGGATGCTGGTACAACATATCATCTTCACCTAGAAAATAATCTTTTTGAAGTTCAGTCATTTTTATCCTTCTTTAACAGGTCGCTTGCCTTCATAAAAACTTTTGAATCAATCGAGCGGTTTAACCGCTCCACAATCATATCAGTATTCTGAATCGGAGTTTCAAATAAGCTGATCTGCTCTACAATCTGATCGGCATATTTTAAAGAACCGACATGAATTCCGATATGACGATAACCAATCGGTTCAAAGTACTGGTCCGCCAGATTTTCTACTGCCTGTAAAATCTGCGGATAGGAATTGGTATAGTGATCTAATGTAGTCGATCTGACCGCATTATGAAACTCTGTATCTCTTAATGTTAATGAGATCTGCTTGCCCATCTGGTTATCGCGGATCATCTTTTTTGAAAGTTCATCAACAAGATTTCTTATCTTTGTAAGCAGCTCTTCCATCGTATAAATATCTACGGCATAGGTCCGGGAAATCGAAATACTTTTCTGTGTTGTAGAAAAACTAAGCTGGTCGGAGCTTTTACCATATACACATTGAAGTAATCCATATCCGGATTTACCGGTAATTTTTAGAACCGTTTCCTGATTTTCCGGTGCCGCAAAATCACCGATGGTCTTAATTCCCTTCTCTTTAAGAATCGGAGCGGTTTTTTTACCGATACCGTATAAATCATCAATAGGCAAAGGCCAGAGTTTCAAGGGAATATCGGATTTGCGAAGAATGGTGATTCCCTGGGGCTTACGCATATCGGATGCCATCTTAGCAAGAAATTTAGTAGGTGCCACCCCGATAGAAACGGTTAAGCCAAGCTCCTGATAGACTCCATCCTGAATCTGGAAAGCTAAATCCATGGGTCTTGGATACTTGCGGATAACTTCGGTTACATCCATGTAGCACTCATCGATACTGGCAGGCTCAATTTGATGGGTAAACCGATTCAAATAGGCAAAAAACTGCCGGGAAAGGGAACGATAGTAATTATAGTCACCCTGCACAATAATCAATTCAGGACACTTCTCCAAAGCCATATAAACAGGCATGGCACTGTGAACGCCATATTCTCTTGCCTTATAGTTAGCCGTTGATAGAACGCCTCTTTTGGACATGGAGCCTACGGCAACCGGCTTGCCTTTTAAACTTGGATTTTTGATCTCTTCGGCAGACGCAAAAAAAGCGTTGAGATCAACATGAAAGATTACTCTAGCCATGGGATTTCTCACTTACACGCTTTTTTAATTCTTTTGCGGCTGATATTGCCACAGTGCTGTTGTTGCCGGAAGCCATAACGGCAAGTTCATTTAGCGTTTCATTTTTGTCCAATCGGTTTACAACCGTATAGGTTTGATCATGATCTGAACTCTTAGATACCGAATAATGAATATCAGCCCAGGCAGCTACGCTGGCAAGATGGGTAATACATAATACCTGATAGTTCTGCGAAAGAGATTTCATCTTTTCTCCCATCGCAAAGGCTACCCTGCCGCTGACTCCGGTATCAATTTCATCAAATATAATGGTCTGGATTCCGTTCTGGGAATGGAAAACAGTTTTCAAAGCCAGCATCAATCGGGATAATTCACCACCGGAAGCAGAGTCTTTTAATGGCGAAAACGGCTGACCCGGATTCATGGAAACCATAAATTCAATTTGATCAATTCCGTTTGCCGAAGGTGCCTTTTCTTTCCGTTCAATTTGAAAGCGGGCATTTTCTAACATCAGGTCATGAAAGTGAATCTCTAAGGCGGAAGCTAATTCATCAAAGACAGAAGTACGCTTTTTACTTAAAGAAGCTGCCAGATCAAAATAAGCTTTCTCTGTCACCTTAACCTTTTTCTCTAACTTTTCTAAAAGATCTTCACGATGAAGAATCGCTTCGACTGTTTTCTCATATTTTTCTTTTGCTTCATTCATAGAAGCAATTGAGCCGCCATGTCTTCGAAGTAACTTACGAATGCGGTATTCTCTTTCCTGAAGTGCATCTAAATCCGCTGCATTCTGTTCGAGTAACGATTTCTTGGATTTGATCTGGTCAGAGATATCCTGCACACGATAATACATATCATAGATCTGGCTGGATAAATCATCGATGTGCAAGTCCTTATCTAGGATCTTATAAAGATTCCATAATTTATCATTGATCCCATTATCCTGATCTACAAGATAGATGGCTGATGCGTATTCTTCCAGCTTTTTAGAAGCACCGGCTGCTTCGCGAATCTGTTCTTGCAGTGCTTCCCACTCTTCTTCCGTGATGGGATCTTCATTGATCTCATTTAAGCGGGCGGTCACAAATTCTAACTCGTCATCGCTGTAAGTCTGTTCCTTTGCCGTAGTAAGTGCTTTAAGCGCATCATCATATTCTTTATAAACAGATGCCAGTTTTGCCTTCAAATCTAAGGTACCGGCATATTGATCGAGTAAATCCAGCTGTACTGAGTTGGTCATTAAACGGTAGGTATCCGTTTGAGAATGAATATCAATCAGCATCGAGGTAATCTGTCTTAAAAAGGAAAGCGTAGTTACCTGCTGGTTGATTCTTACGGAGCTTTTTCCGTTTTTGTTGACAGTACGTGAAATAATCAGTTCATCTTCAACTTCAAAGCCATTTTCTTCAAGCAAGGCGTTCACACGGTCGTCCGAAGTGAGCACCATCTGTAAAATAGCTTTATCTTTGCCTTTTCTGACGATATCAGTATTGATACGGCCGCCCATTAAATATCCGATCGCATCAATCAAAAGGCTTTTTCCGGCACCGGTCTCACCGGTAATAACCGACATACCATCTTCAAAGTCGATAAAGGCATGTTCAAACAATATATAATTTTTGACCATGAGTTGTTCCAACATGTTTTTTACCTCCTTTTCGATGCATACATCATATATTCCTGATTACCGCTTCTTCCCTTGATCGGGCTGGCAATCACATTTACTTTTTCAAAGTAGGAACGAATATAGTTTTCAATATCGGAAACAATTCGTTTTTCTAACTTCGGATTTTTTAATACTCCTTTTTTATTTAAAAACTGAGGTCCACATTCAAACTGCGGTTTGACAAGAAAGGCAATATGTTCAAATTTCAAGGTTTGTAAGATATGTTCCAGAATGGTCTTACAGGAGATAAAGCTTACATCCATGCATACAAATTGAATCGGATCATCAAACCAATCCGGTTCAATGTCTCTGGCGTTTTTCCCTTCCATCTTGATAACCCGTTCATCTTTATCCAGGGATGGATCAAGCTGTAAATGTCCTACATCTAAGGCATATACCTTTTTTGCACCATGACGAAGGCAGACATCGGTAAAACCTCCGGTGCTGGCACCGATATCAAGTACAACCTGATTTTCAATATTTACATCAAAGTGATCAAATACAGCCTGTAATTTATATCCGGCTCTGGATACATAATCGTCTTCCTTACTTTCTATTACGACAAGATCGGTATCAAGGACTAAAAAACTTGGTTTTTTAATCACCTTTCCGTTGACCTTAACAAGACCTTCTTTTATTAAATCCTGTGCTTTGGTACGCGAGCGTACCTTGTCGGCACAATATAGATCAAGCCGCTTCTCTGCCATCTTTTGTGATTTCCTTAAACAGAGATTCTAAATCAATCTTTTCGAGCTTTCTTAAAGCACGGACAGAACCATGACAGACATAATGATCATGAATACCCACAATATTGATATCCTTATAACGCTGATTCTTGTATTCTAAAATCGCACTCGATAAAGAGCCGATTATGCAGTCCGGTTCATAAACATAAATCGGTAATCCGCTTTCAAAGATATCATTCAACATGAGCTCATCAACCGGTTTAAAGAAACGTGCATTGACAACGATCATCGATATATCATTCTCCTTAGCGGTATGAATAATTCGATCCACATCCGGCCCGTAAGTAATCACGATGCATGCAGGTGCATCTCCAACCGTAAACTTGGTCCAGGTTCCGGTTTCGATAATTTCGTATTTCCGGTTTTTCTCATAAGGAACTACACCGCGTGGATAGCGGATACAATATGGCTCTTTCTTTTCAAAAGCTGTATATAATAAATTCTGCATCTCAGCTCCGTCTTTTGGCTGGGATAAGATCAAATTCGGAATATTTCTTAACATCGCAATATCAAAGACACCTTGATGGGTATCTCCATCTTCGCCGACAATTCCTGCTCTGTCTATTCCTACGACAACCGGAAGACGCATTCTTCCTAAATCGTGGTTCATCTGGTCATAGGCTCTTTGCAGGAATGATGAGTATACACTCACAAATGGATGCAGACCGCCTGCTGCCATACCGCAGGCCATTGTGATGGCATGCTGTTCGGCAATACCGCAGTCAAAGAAACGATCCGGATATTTCTTGGAGAATTCCACTAACTTGCTTCCCTGCGCCATAGCCGGCGTAATCGCTACTAAATCCGGATTATCTATGGCAAAATCCATTAAGGTGCGGGATACAATTTCCGACCAGGATAATTGATTTGGAGGCAGTTTAGCGATGGATTGTCCGGTTGCGATATGAAAAGGTGTCACGCCATGCCATTTGCCTTCGGTATCCTGTTCCGCAAAAGAATAACCTTTTCCCTTTTTGGTTAAGACATGTACGACAATCGGTCCATCGTGATCTTTTACGGTTTCAAATACATTGATTAATTCCTGTATATCATGTCCGTTAACCGGACCGATATAATCTAAATTGAATTCCTTAAATAACGGTGCATCGATAATTTTATCCTTGATGGAATCACGTACAGCTGTCATCGATTTTAAAACACTTTCGCCGACCTTACCATGGGATAAACCGTGCTTCATTTCTTTTTTGATGTTACGGTAAAGATGCGAGCTTCTTGCCGATGTGATCCGCTTTTCCACTCCGCCGTGGTTACGGGAAATCGACATATTGTTGTCATTGTAGACAATAATCATACGACGCTGCTGGGAACCGATATCATTTAAGGCTTCCATAGCTTCACCGCCGGTCAGAGCGCCATCACCGATCAGTGCAATGATATTGTAGTCCTGGTGACGGATATCACGGGCAGCCGCAAAGCCCAAAGCTGCTGATAACGAAGTAGAAGAATGCCCTGCTTCCCAGCAGTCATGAATGGATTCATTGCGCTTCTGATAACCGGAAAGTCCGCCTAACTGTCGAAGCGTGGAAAAATGAATCGAACGGCCCGTTAATATTTTATGCGTATAACATTGATGTCCCACATCAAAAATAATTTTATCCTTTGGTGAATCAAAGACATAATGCATCGCAATGGTAGTCTCAATAACACCTAAATTACTGGAAAGATGACCACCTGTCTTTGAGATAGAGTGAATCAGAAAAGAACGAATATCCGCAGCTAATTCTTCCAGCTCGGGGATGGTTAATCCTTTAATTTGTTCTGGTGATTCGATATCGTATACACGCATACAGACACCTCATTTCAATAGTTTCTTTTCATCAGATAATCTAAAATTCCCTTTAATTCTTTCGCGTCGTAGGACAATAAGGAAATATCCTCTAAGATCATCTTCTTATATTGTTCTACCATTTCTTTGGCTTTATCTAATCCTAGTAAGGAGCAGGCAGTAATCTTATCGTTTTCTAGATCGCTGTTGGATTTTCCCAGCTCTTCTGCCGATTTTGTCACATCGAGAATATCATCCTGAACCTGGAATAAAATGCCGATATTTTCCCCGATTCTAAGCATTTTATCTAAGTCGGATTCTGAATGTGCAAGTACACATCCGGCAATTAAAGGAATAGTCAAAAGCTTGCCTGTCTTATATCTTTCAATATTTTTAAGTAATTCAATATCCGCATTTTCCGTTTGCGAGAACATATCCTGATCCTGTCCGTAGATCATGCCCTCAATGCCGGCATATTCGGATAATTTCTGTACTAAATAAACACGTCTTGTATCATCGGTGTCACTTTTTAATATTTCCTGAAAGGCTAAGGTCAGTAACCCGTCACCGGCAAGAATAGCGGCAGCTTCATTAAAAGCTTTATGGCAGGAAGGCTTTCCTCTTCTTAGATCATCGTTATCCATAGCCGGAAGATCGTCATGGATCAAAGAATAAGTATGGATCATTTCAATGGCGGCAGCTGCCGGATAACCTAAGCTTTCCGGAAGACCATGGTCTTTCAATACCGAAAACAATAACTGCGGACGAATCCGTTTACCGCCGTTCATCAAAGAATAAGCCATCGCCTCTCTTGTAAAGGATGGAATACCTGCATTTACTTCCTGCAGAAGGTAGGCTTCAAAATCACTCATTGTTTGACTCCCGGACAGCCATTAACTGATCCATTTTATTTTCAAACTCTTTAAGCTGTTTTTCACATTGGTTGGTTAAGGTAATTCCTTCTTCAAAAAGATCCATCGCATCTTCTAATTCCAGATCTCCGGAATTCAGCTTTGCGACAATTTCATCTAAGCGTTTCATCGCTTCCTGAAACTTAATTTTCTTTTCCGCCATTATTATTCTCCTTTTTTTGAACAACGGCATGAATCATGCCATCATTTACCCGTACGTGTATCGGATCATCCTTTTGTACATCGTTGATATTTTTAACGATATGTTCATCGTTATAAACAATCGAATATCCTCTGGATAATACTTTTAATGGTGAATATGCATCCAAAAGCCCTGCTTTCTCCATGAGCTTTTTGTGCATAGATTCATCGTAAAGGACAATTGCGCTTTTTAAATTCGCACGGTGATTTTTCAATTCTATAGTCAGTTCATTATTAAAGGACTTTGACAGTCGATTCAATAATTGAACGTTATTTGCGTTTTGAATACGATGGATATCAATAGTATGGCGCATTGCCTGAACTAAGTCTGTATGGAATTTAGAGATAGTTTCCTTTTGAGAAAGAATCTTTTCCATTTGATGTTCCATCGCAGTAAAGTTTTGATCCAGATGAACCTGTTTTTCAAAGATCCAGGATTTCGGTTCCTGAATATACGGATTCTTTTGAATCAATGATAAATGATTTCTATACATCTGAAGCTGTGATGTCATTTTTGTAGACATCTGTGCTTTTCGGTCCATCAATATTCGATGTACTTCTTTCTGGTCCCATGTTACCCATGCGGCTGCATCGGTAGGTGTAAGCGACCTGTGATCGGCGGCCAGATCGCATAAGGAGGTATCCACTTCATGACCGACCCCGGAAACAATATAGGTCTCTGTATTGTATACGGCTTTGACAAGTTCCACATCATTAAAACAGAATAGATCTTCATAAGAGCCGCCTCCGCGGATAACCAAGATGGCATCATGTCCCATTGTATCGGCATATTTGATCTGTTTAATAATCGTGGAAGGTGCCTGAATCCCCTGCACCAGTGCCGGATATAAGGTAACTCTTGTCATCGGCCAGCGCTTCTGTATGGTTCTTAATGCATCCTGCAGAGCTGCCCCTTCCTTTGCGGTAATGATTGCAATATCTTCCATATAGGAAGGTTTTTCCTTTTTATGGGCCTGGTCAAAATATCCGGCTTTTAAGAGTTCAGCTTTTCTTTTTTCAAATTCAAGATATAAACTTCCAAGTCCGTTGGGGTGCATCTGTTTTACATATAACTGCAAAGAGCCCCGCTGTTCATAAACGGATACTTTGGCCTTTACCTGAACCTTCATGCCATCTTCAACATCAAATTTAAGATGGGATACATAGCCGGCAAACATGACGCAGCTCATAGCTCCTTTTTCATCTTTCAGAGAAAAGTAGTAATGACCTGAGCGATGTTTGGTTAGGTTGGAAATCTCACCTTCAATCCAGACAGTGTCTATATTGACATGAGATTCTAAAAATGTTCGAACCCGGGTAATCAGGGCCGATACAGGAACGATTGTTTCCTGATTCATAGCCGGTCCAATACTCCGTTAATCATTTTATAGGAATTCTCATCGCAATACGCTTTGGCCAGCGTAACCGCTTCGTTAATCACAATTGGCTTTGAGGTTTCATTGTCCAGAATTTCCTGACAGGAAATTAAAAGAATAGCCTGTTCTACCAGCGATAAACGGTCAAAAGTCCAGTCATCGCGTAAGAATTCAGATACTTTTTGAATATACTCATCTTCATGAGCACAGGTTGTGATTGTTAAGCTGTAGAGATAACCGTCAACTTCATTCTGTCCCTCCAGGGCATCAAAAAGACATTTACGGATATCCTTTTTTAACAATAGATGCTGGTATACACACTGCATTGCCAAAACTCTCATTTCATGACGATTCATAATATTCATCCTCTCTTATACGGTACACGGGCGCTGGGGACAACCGAAGCTGCCGGAAGCGCATTTTTTTCCTGGTCATCAAAGAATATATTTGCCCCAAAGCTTTCCAGCACTTCGGCTTTATCGGCTCCGGACAAAAAGAAGATTTCATTTATATTAATATTCCATTTACGCAGCGTTTTAATCACGCGGCGTCCGGAATCTTTATCTCTTGCGGTCACAATTGCCGTGCGGATCTTATCGGTACCTTGAAGCTGATTTTGCAGCTTAGCAAGTCCCATCAAGAAGCCGGCCATAGGCCCCTGTTCC
>CACYBS010000304.1 GCA_902772725.1 Erysipelothrix rhusiopathiae | reverse complement strand
GAAGGTAAGAATCGTTGTCAACGGTAAGCCACAGACAATCCGTGTGAGTGCCCGCGCTTTGAGAACCTTGAAAAAACAAGGAGCTATCTAAGAAGTCGATTGACTTCTTTTTTTTTATCTCAAAGAAAAAGATGCCGAAGCATCTTATTTATAATTAGATTGGATACATAAAACCGTTCCACTATGAATTTCTACGCTGCCATAGTCATCTTCTATGGAATTGGAAACGGCATAGATATCACCCGGATACAAAATGACATGATCTAACGGCCAGAGAAATCCTTTCAATGAAATTTCGGATGGTTCCCTGGCAAAAAAGGAGACATGTTTATACAGTTTTTTTACAGTATATGTTCCCTTTTTCAAACATCTTACCTTCTGGTATTCATCAATCAATATCATTTCCGGATACTTTTCCAATAAAACCAAATTCGCATAGGTGTGATCCAGGCGGCCGGAGAGAGCTCCTGTCACATAGATTTTTTCATACCCCATTTTCAGACATTCTATAACAGCTAATTCCGTATCGGTTTCATCTTTCATAACAGGATGGATCTGTACTTCGGTGACCTGTCTGATTTGATCAAGCCTGTCCATTTCCATTGAATCAAAATCCCCTACCGCCATTTTCATAGGAATGCCGGCTTCCATCAAGATTAAACTTCCGGCATCCACCCCAAAATAATCCCCTTCTATTTCAGGAATTACCCGGGTTCGCGGTGTAATCAAAATGGCTGTTTTCATTTCAACAAAGATTCTACTGCCTCGCAAATATCCTTTTTAAAAACATAGCTGCCGGCAACCAGCGTATCACATCCGGCATCTACTGCCTTTTGATAAGTCTTATCGGAAATACCTCCGTCAATTTCAATACGGTAATCCAATTTCTTTTCTTCGCGTTTCTGATAGAGCCAGCGTACCTTATCCAATTGATCTTCCATGAAGGACTGTCCGCCAAATCCGGGCTCTACACTCATGACAAGTACCAAATCTGTCACATCTAATACAGATTCAAATTGCGTGATATCCGTCTTTGGCTTTACGACAAATCCTGCCTTGATTCCCTTATCCTGTAATGTTTTAATCAGTGCAATAATACGAGAGCAGTCATTATCCAGAGCTTCGGTATGGAAAGTGACAAGGTCAGCACCGGCATCCGCAAAGATAGGAGCATATTTTTCCGGATCGGTTACCATCAAGTGGGCATCCAAAAATAAATCGGTTGCCTTATTAAAACCCTTCAGGATATCAGGACCGAAGGTCAAATTCGGCACAAAATGTCCATCCATCACATCAAAGTGCAGCCATTTTGCACGTGATTTCTCCAGTTCCTTAATCTGATCCTGCATTCTGGAATAATCCAGGGATAATACAGATGGTGCAATAATTCTTTCCTTGTTCATTATTTCTTTTCCTCCACGATTGTTTTGTAGTCTCGATAAATGGTCGGATTGATTTTTCCTTCATCTAATGCGATTTTTATAGCGCAATCCGGCTCATGAATATGCCGGCAATCCTTAAAACGGCAGTTACCCAGATATGGTTTAAAATCCAAAATCTTCTGATCAAAATCTGTTAAATCCAATCTCGTAAAGTCCAGACTGGAAAATCCCGGTGTGTCCGCAACCAGACCATCTGCCACATGGTGAAGCTCACATACTCTTGTAGTATGTTTACCTCTGCCCAAAGCTTTTGAAATAGCCTGGGTATGCAGCTCAAAAGATGGATCCAACCGATTTAACAGAGAGCTTTTTCCGGCTCCGGACTGTCCGCATAAGACGCTGATTTTTCCCTGAAGCACATTTTTCAGTTCACTGTCATCACTTCCCGGATGCGTAAAGACAACCTTATATCCTGCATTTGAATACTGTTTCATTTCCTCTAAAAAGGAAGGATCCGGATTCAAATCATATTTTGTGATGCAGATGACAGGTTCCACATCGGCTAATGACGCCAGAAAAATCAATCGATTCAATAGAAAACTGGAATAATCCGGATCTTTGATACTGGTGACAATTAATGCCTGGTCAACATTGGAAACCGCCGGACGGATCAGACGATTTTTTCTTTCTTCAATAGAATCAATGCGATAGGAGCCTTCCACATATTCATAATTGACAATATCACCGCATACCGGAGATGTTGAAAGACGCATCTTTCCTCTTGGGTTGGCAATAATTGTCTCTGTTTCCGATTCAATTGTATATTGATTCGAAATTACTTTTATTATTCTTCCACGCTGCATATTTCTAATCATAATACAGTGTTACCACTGTATCGGATCCTCTCTGTGTATATTCAGTACCGATATCCGGACTTACGCTGATGACAACATTATTTCCGGAAACTCCGTACTGTTTTGTGACAACCGCAATACCAAGCTCATTTAATTCCTGTTTAGCTTCCTCGACATTTTTACCGATCAAATCTTCCGGAATCACAATGGATGGATAGGTGCTGATCACAAAGGTAATCTCTTCATTGGCCTGCGGGTCAATTCTATCTCCAGGATTCAATCCCTTCTGTTGTAGGATGACTCCCGGATTGGTATCGGCTGCCCCTTCCTCTTCGGTGATAATATTTAAGACCACACCTTCTGCCTGGAATTCTTCCAATACATCGGAAAGATACAGTCCTGTATAATCTTCAATTAAATAACTTGGGCCTTTGGAGATTGTGACCACAATATCAGAGTCCGATGGAACTACCGATCCTCCTCGAATACTAGTCTCAATGACCTGTCCGGCTTCATATTTATCGCTGACCTGATAGTCAGTTGAAATATGGTCGGCAGAGAATTCAGCTTTCTCAATTTCCTGAATGGCTTCGGATTCCTCCATTCCAACGACATCCGGCATCGTAACGTTGCCAAACAAGCCGTTGACATGAACGATTCCGGCAGCAGCTAAACCAAAAAACAACAGTACACTAACAATCAGCGCAATTAAAACACCGAGAATAATGGAGCTTAACTTACGCTTTTTCTTTTTCCCTTGATCATATTCTACTTTGACATGCCCGTTTTCAATCTGCACGTTCGCTACTTCTTTTTCCGTTAATACGATTCGTTCGACATTTCTGTTTTCCGTATCACGGCAATGTTGGATATCATGCAGCATATCTTCCGCTTTTTGATACCGTTCTTCCGGAAGCCGTGCCGTTGCCTTTAGAATGATATTTTCTACCGACTGCGGAATACTCGCATTAAAATCACGAACATACGGCATCTTATCTCGTAGATGTTTAATCGCGATTTCCGTCGGCGTTTTTCCTTTAAACGGAACATCCCCTGTCAACAGCTCATAGAACACAATTCCAAGAGAATAGATATCAACCTGTGGATTTGGTTCTTTTCCTTCGGCAGTTTCAGGAGCCAGATAATGCGCAGAACCCATCACCGCATTATTGAGTGTCAGCTGCACGGCGTCGTTGGCAACCGCAATCCCAAAATCGGTAATTTTAACAGTACCATCATCCTTCACCAAAACATTTTGCGGTTTGATGTCACGATGAATAATATTGTGAGAATGCGCATGGGCTACGGCACTGGTCAACTGCTTCATAATGTTGATGGCTTCCGTAACATTCAGCGCTCCCCGCTGCTTGATCAATTCTTTTAAAGTCCGTCCGCGAACATATTCCATTACGATATAGTGCATGCCCTCATCTTCGCCGACATCATAAATATCAACTACATTGGGATGCGAAAGACGGCTTGCCGCACTGGCCTCACGCTGGAAGCGAACCAGGGTCATCGGGTCTTCATTTAATTTAGAACGGAGAACCTTTACCGCTACAACACGATTTAAGATGGTGTCTCTGGCACGATAAACATCTGCCATACCACCCTGTCCAACCAGAGATAGAATATGATACCGGTTAGCGATTTCCTTAATCATTTCAGCCATAATGTACCTCGTCATTCTCTAATAAAATAACTGTACAATTATCATATCCCCCTGCCTGCAGTGATTTTGAGATCAAAATATTCACTTTTTCCTGCAGGGTATATGTTTTACTTCGAACTACGGCTTCAATATCTTCTTTATCCACATATCCGTGAAGTCCATCACTACAGAGTAATAAATAGTGATAGTCCGATCCGATTTTATTGGTATCAATCGGGAAAACGTGCCAAATTCCCAGCGCGTTGGTTAAAACATTCCTTTGCGAGTGTGTTTTTGCCTCCTCTTCGGATATCTTTCCTTCCCGCATCAGTCTTCCGATTACGCTGTGGTCTTCACTCATCTGGATAAAGCCATCATCATAGTCTGCATAAATGCGGGAATCGCCTACATTAAAGATATAGGTAGAATGATTGGCGATAATCACACCGACACAGGTTGTTCCCATGCCCCGTTCTCTTTTATTCTCCATGCTTTCAGCATAGATTGCATCATTGGCAATATGTAAGGTGGAATCAATCCACTCTACAACCTGGGAATCCCTGGTAAACGCATCTGCCTTCAGAAAGTTCTCGCGCAAAGTAGAAATAGCCAAGTGACTGGCCACCTCCCCGGCAGCAGCTCCTCCGATTCCATCACAAACGACTGCCAGCCAGTCATTATTTTCGTTTTGGAGAACACAATAATCGTCTTCGTTGAGTTTTCTGGTACTTCCTACATCTGTATTCGCAAATGCTCTCATTGCGCTTCTCCTTTCTTTAACTGTTTGATACGAAGCTGTCCGCACGCAGCATCAATATCATTTCCATGCTCCTTCCGGATCGTGCATCGTATATTATTTTTCATTAAGAGGTCATAAAAAACCATAGCCTCATCATGGGTAACACTTTGGAATCCCTTTTCATCTACGGCATTATAAGGAATTAAATTGACATAGGCATTCAATCCCTTTAACAGCTTGGAAAGCTGTCTGGCATGAACAGGTTTATCATTTACACCTTTCAATAATATATATTCAAATGTAAGGCGGCGGTTATTTGTACTTGCGTAATACTTCACTGCCTCCATTAGTTTTTCAAGTGGATATGCATGGTTGATCGGCATCAGCTCATTTCTGAGTTCATCATTAGGAGCATGAAGACTGATCGCAAGATTATATTGCGATTTCAAATCCGCAAACTCATATATTTTCGGTACGATTCCACATGTTGAAATCGTAATATGCCGGCTGCCGATTCCTAAACCACGGTCATGATTGACCGTAGACAAAAAGTTCAAAACATTATCATAATTGTCAAACGGTTCACCTGTACCCATTACGACAATATGCGATAATCTATCATCCGTCTTATCTAATTCCTTTTGCACATAAAGAACCTGAGCGACCATCTCACCGGCGGTCAGATTTCTTTTTTTCTTTGTTAATCCGCTGGCACAGAAAGCACATCCCATGTTACAACCTACCTGTGTTGTTACACAGATGCTTTTACCATAGTCAAACAACATCATGACACTTTCAACTAAAGATCCATCATCCAGCTGAAACAGGAATTTAGTCGTGCCATCATGCGAGACCTGTTTAGTGACAAGTTTTAATGGATTCACAATAAAATTTGCCTTTAAAGTCTCCCTGGTATCCTTTGATAAATTGGTCATTTCATCAATGTCAAATACACGGTTACGGTACAGCCATTGAAAAATCTGGTGTCCCCTGAAAGACTTCCAGCCAAAATCCTGTGCCAATTCACTCATTTGTTCATAATTAAAGTCATATAAACTCTGCATTCAAAACCCTCAATTTCTATCTACGAATTATATCAAAATCAGGCCTATACTGCTATTCTTTTTAGCTTTGCCATAAAGAAGCCGTTATGTTGATTGGTGGCTTCAATTGTTTTCATATCTAAACAGATAAAATCATCATGTTTCTGCAGGAAGGATTCCACCTGCTTTTCATTTTCTTTCTTGTTCAAGGTACAGGTAGAATACACCAAAATACCATCCATTTTTACATGCTTTGATGCACTTTCTAATATTTCCTTCTGCAAAGGAATTAAAGAATCCATGTCCGTTGGATCTAGTCGTAATTTAATATCCGGCTTACGGGCCATGACCCCATATCCGGAACACGGTACATCGCATAACACTCTGTCAAAATAACCGACATCCGATAAATCACGGGCATCCAAACACTTTGCCTGCACGCATTGGATATGTAACCTGGCCGCATCTTCCTTGATGAGCTCTACACGATGAACATGAATATCGCCGGCAACAATACAGCCTTCATCTTCCATAGCTTCGGCCATGGCCATGGTCTTCGTGCCCGGTGCTGCACAGCAGTCCAACACCAACATACCCTTTTCTACGCCGACAAACTGACTGATTTGATAAGACCCTGAGTCCTGAACAGAAAAACGGCCTTCCTTATATAAAGGATGTTGATTCACTTCGTTTCCGTTATATATCATCAAATTTGGTTCATCTGTTTTCGTAAAATCCGGTGACTTAAAGTCATCGCTATTTCCGCGAATCCGTACATAGACCGGCAGTGTCGCTAATGTCGCCTTCGCGAATTCAACAGCTTTCTCAAATCCATACTGTGCCTTCCACATTTTTAAAATCCAGACAGGAAGAGATGTCTCTACAGCAGTTTTTTCAAGTTCATCTTTCGGATATACAATATCTGTCGTTTTTACTTTGCGTAATACCGCATTCACAAATCCTTTCATCTTAGGACTTCTTTGTTTGGCGATTTCAACGGCTTCATTAATTACTGCATAATCCGGCATGGAGTCCATAAATAATAATTGATATACACTCATGCCCATCAATACTTCGATATCCGGCCGGGTACCCTTCTTGGCAAACTGTTTCCAAACATAGGTACAAAATCCATAGTTCTGCAAGGTGCCGTAAAAGATACGGGTTGCAGCAGATCTCTGGGATGGCTCTACCTGGTGGAGATTTTTCTGCAAATATAAATTGGAGTACGTCCCCTCATTAATTACACTGTTCAGTGCTTTAAACACCCATTTTCGCATATTAATCCTCCAAAAGAAGCGGATGCATATTGATGTCCTGCTTCACATTACTTTTCAATGACATATGGTAATTCACGGCATCCCATACACGGTTTTTAAGGACCGTAATATTGGATGATTTAATTACCAGACGCACTCTTTTCAATCTTTGGCGCATGGAAATCTCAACCGGTCCCAGCACCTTCATATCCGATAAATATTCTTTTACCGCATTCGCACTGTTCATCGCCTTTTGAACATCTGCATGCGAATAAATAATCACGGCGAGATATACATAAGGCGGATACATACCCAGATGACGATAATTCATCTCAGTAGTAAAAAATGACAGGTAGCTATGGGTAACAATAGATTTCATCACATAGTGTGAAGGATCATATGTTTGAATGATAACCTGACCGGGAAGCTCTCCTCTGCCGGACCTGCCGGAGGCCTGCTCCAGCATTTGATACGCAATCTCAGAAGAACGGTAATCCACTCTTGCCAGCGCAGCATCCGCATTGATAATGCCAACTAAAGTGACACGTTCAAAATCCAATCCCTTGGCAACCATTTGCGTGCCGATCAAAATATCCCCGTTATCTTCAAATTCTTTCAATATCTTGTTGTGGGCGTTCTTTTTTCTTGTCGTATCCGCATCCATACGCACAATATTAGCCTGCGGATACATTTCTTTAAGATTTTCTTCTAAGCGCTCGGTTCCCATACCTAAGCGGTGGAATTTAGTAGAATGACAGCTTGGACAGGTACCGTTAAATGGCTCTATTCTTCCGCAGCAATGACACACAACAGAACGAGAAGCTTTATGATATGTCATAGCTAAGCCGCATTCAGGACAGGTGATGACATTTCCGCAGTCCATACATTGTACTACAGGTAAATACCCTCTTCGATTCAATAATAATATCACCTGCTCATGGCGATTCAGTCGAATTTGAATTTGATCGGATAAGAATTGAGAAATGCCGTTTTTTACATTTTCCTTTTTCATGTCGGTTAATAAGATTTCCGGCATCTGTTTATGAATACGCTCTTTTAGCTCTACTAAATGATACACGCCCTTATAAGCTCTGGCATATGATTCTAAAGAAGGAGTGGCAGAGGCAAAGACAACCTTGCAGCCATGATTTTTTGATCTTTCTAAGACAATATCACGGGTATGATAACGCGGTGTATTATCCTGCTTATAACTGGTATCGTGTTCTTCATCCATCAAGATCAAACCAAGATCTTGAAAAGGCATAAATACAGCAGAGCGGGTTCCTACCACAATATTAGCTTCACCACTTTGAACCATCTTATATTGATCATATTTCTCCTGGGCATTGAGCCCTGAATGATAAATGGCAATTCTTTCCTTAAATCTAGCCTTGATTCTTGAAATCATCATCGGCGTAAGTCCAATTTCCGGCACTAAGAATAACACCTGTCTGCCCTGCTTGAGAACCACATCAGCCAATTGTAAAAAGATTTCAGTTTTACCGGATCCGGTAACACCATGGAGAAGATATATTTGATCTTTACCACTTTGAATTATATTGACTGCGCTTATCTGTTCATCTGTTAAAGCGAAATTGGTATCGATTCCTTCTTCCATGAAAAGTTCCGGTTTTTTCTCTCTTTTCTCAAGAATCACAGCATTTTTATCGATTAAGTTTTTAGCCTGGGATTTTGCCAGTTTACGAAATTCACTGGCCTTCATCGGTAACCGTTCAGATATTTCATCAAAGACTTCCTGCTGCCTTTTTGTTAATGAATCCGGGTTTCCTTTGACAGCCCAATCCTCATAAATTACTTTATAGGCAGAGCTGGATGGTTTTAAAGCCGGCGGAAGCATTGTTTTCAAACAGCTGATTTTGGAACACACATAAAAATCCGACATAAAATCAGCTAACGACATTAATTCCTCATTCAACAAAGGTTTTTCATCGATTACTTCAATTACATCTTTAAGATTGGATACACTGTTTTCAACATCAACTGCTTCTACAAATCCGATACATTCTTTATTTCCAAACGGCACTTTAACACGACAACCCCGACTTACAGCCTGGTCACAGTGATATGTGAACGGCTGGTTCAGGGAAACCGCATTGTGCTCGATCCATACATTGATTAAGCTCATGTTCCTATTATAA
Source organism: Erysipelothrix rhusiopathiae (assembly GCA_902772725.1). Taxonomy (GTDB): domain Bacteria; phylum Bacillota_I; class Bacilli_A; order Erysipelotrichales; family Erysipelotrichaceae; genus RUG11795. Next base: position 2,153 of record CACYBS010000304.1, on the reverse strand, counting down.
CATAGTCGACCGTAAAAAAAGGCTGATGTTGAAATCAGCCTCAATCATTACATATTATTCATCCATGCTTAAATCTTTACCGTTGGATGCGATAACCTTCTTATACCAGAAGAAGGAATCCTTGCGATAGCGGTCCAGTGTCTTAAGGTCGAATTCATCACGATCTACATAAATGAATCCATAGCGCTTAACCATACCTTCATGTGTTGAGATCAAATCAATCGCAGACCATGGGCAATATCCCATCATTTCAGCTCCATCCGTGATGGCAAGCTGCATCTGTTCAATATGATCCTTTAAATATTTAATACGGTATTGGTCATGAACCTTACCATCTTCGGTTAACTTATCATATGCTCCTAATCCATTTTCGGTGATGATCATCGGCAAATGATAGCGGGAATACATTTCGCGAATCGTAGCGCGGAAGCCCTGCGGATCAATTTCCCAATTGAACTCCGTTGTCGGCAGATAAGGGTTCTTGAAAGATTTAGAGAATCCCGGAATTGTCTGCTTAGACTGCTGGTCACCGCCGGCTTCTTTTTCACCATCCGTAAAGTCTGCTTCCACGGTTGCGGTATTGTAGTAGTTAAATCCAATAAAATCCGGATGTGCTTTCTTCATGATTTCCATGTCACCGGGATGAATAGTCGGAGTGGCATGATGTTCTTCCAGATAGCTCCATAAGATTGCGTTATAAATGCCATATACAGCCATATCCAGATATACCCAGTTACGCATCGCATTAAAGTTCTGAGCGGCAAGGATATCATCCGGCTTGCAGGAAGCAGGATACACCAAAGAGATATTCGGAGCCGGACCTATCTTGGCATTCGGCAACATTTTATGACAGAGCACCATGGCCTTAGCCTGTGCCAGCAGCATATGGTGATTCTGCTGATAAGTTTCTTTCAAGACATTTTTACAGTTTTCTGGTAAACGCAAAGTTCCGATAACCGGTCCTACCAGTGTTAACATATTCTGTTCGTTAATTGTTAACCAGTATTTTACACGATCACCGAAGTTTTCAAATAATACCTTCGCATAGTTCACAAACCAATCCACGGATTCACGGTTTGACCAGCTTCCGCGATCATCAAGTGCAGCCGGCATATCAAAATGGAACATGGTAACCAGTGGTTCAATTTTATGTTTTAAGCATTCATTGATAACGTTATTGTAGTATTCAATACCCTTTGGATTCACTTTACCGGTACCCTGCGGTAAAATGCGGGTCCAGGCGATTGAAAAACGGTATGTCTTAAATCCCATTTCAGCCATTAAGGCTATATCTTCTTTATAACGGTGATATTGATCGGCACATACAGTTAGATCTGAAGTTCCTTCCGGAACCTGTTTTACATCCTGGCAGGATGGTCCCTTTCCATCTTCTAAATTGGCTCCTTCTACCTGGTATGCAGAAGTAGATGCGCCCCATAAAAAGTGCTTAGGGAATGGTTTTAATTTTTTATGGTTCATGATTGTAATCCTCCTAAAAAGATTATATCCAAAAAGGCATAAATAAAACAGGGTGCAATTGCACCCTGTCAAGTATTCGTATCCAATATTTTTTTAAGCTACAGATTTCTTAAGCTTGATAGGTTAATTAAGCTTGTTCAGCTTCCTTTTCCTGCTTGTAGAGCTTAGCATCGTAACGCTTGAAGAATGGGAAGTAAATCAAGAACTCTAATGCGAAGCATCCAAGAGATAATAAACCACCCATAACACTAGTAGTTCCTAAGAAACCAGAGATTCCAACTGGAGATACCCAAGGAATAGCTGCATGGTTGTAAGGGAAGATACCAGAAGCGATTAAGAAGTAAGCTACTACACCAGCGATAGCTGGAGCGAAGATGAATGGAACCATCAGGTCAGGGTTATACATCATAGGAACACCAAAGATAACTGGTTCGTTAATTTCGAAGATACCAGGACCAATTGCGGCACGTCCTAAAACGCGTAACTGTTCAGACTTAGCCATGAACATCATCATGATAACTAAACATAAAGTTCCACCAGAACCACCAATTCTCTGATAGCATGCATTAAATCCATCAGTAACAACATACCAGTCATCTCCACCGCGCTCGTAAACTTCAGCGTTGTGAGCGATGTTAGCTAACATAGGAGCCTGAGTGAAGGCACCGATGATG
>CACYBS010000303.1 GCA_902772725.1 Erysipelothrix rhusiopathiae | reverse complement strand
CGGAGAAATGTTCAGAAGGTCAGGTGTTGATGTTCAATCAGCTTCTCAAAAGGTTATCCACAGAGGATTGATGCCGGAAAACAAAATAATCGAAACACTTGATCAAAGTCTATCGATTCTAAATAATAATGATATCGAAGTGTTTATCCGAATAGCTGTATTTCATTATTTGTTCGGTTATATCCACCCGTTTTATGACGGAAACGGGCGGACAAGCCGATTTATAAGCAGCTATTTATTATCCAAACAACTCACCCCGTTAATTGGTTTCAGGCTCTCATATACTATTAAGGAAAACATATCTAAGTATTACAAAGCATTTGACATATGTAACAGTCCACACAACAAAGCAGAATTAACACCTTTTATCGAAATGTTTCTGAACATAGTTGAGATCTCCATGCAGCAATTGCTTGAAACGCTTATTGATAAAAAGAACAAATGGGACTATTACTATCACAGATTGAGTAAACTTCCGAACTCAAGCAAACCCGATATATCTGAATTGTATGATTATCTAATACAGGCTGCATTATTCTCAAATAACGGAATCAGCCGTGAAGAATTGATCAACCATATGAATTTATCTGCCAATACGGTGAGAAGCAGGTTAAGTTTGATCCCGGAATCGCTATTAATTGAGAAACGTCAGAAAAGTAAAAAATACTATCTGCTGGATCTTGAGGAAGCAGATAAACTGTTTGAAGAATGATATATTACAGCAGTGGATTTGCATAAGACATTATTAGTAGAACCTCCGTTGGTCAGATGACCAGCGGAGGTTCTTACATTTCAGAATAGATATTATAAGAGTGAGTAATTAGTAGTTGAGTGATGATACTATGCAAATTCTTATACTATGTAATGTATAATTCATAGTCAAGAATATCTACAGAACTCGATCACTTAAATCAGTATTGAAGCGTATTTTGCTCAGCGAGATTATCTACACCGCTCTACTAGTGTACAGAAACTCGCTGCTAAAAGTATTATTTACTCTAAGAATAAAAAACTGAACATTAAATCAACTCACTATTGTATTTACCCAATCAGGTTAATCAACAACAATAGTATTCAAGCCATTATGGAGAATTAGAAAGAAATAATTCCATCTACTATTTAATTATCCGATACTCCTTTATCTTGCTCAAGAACTCTGTATCATATAATTCTTCCAAACTCAAAACAGTCAAATCAACAGGCAGATCCAAAACATTCTCTATTTCATCAGCTATACGCTCAACTTCATATAATAATTCAGGCTTATATTTTTCATATACAAGCAACATATCAACATCATTAGAATAATCATTATATAATAATGATCCAAATAAATATACATTCTCAAACAATGCGAACAATTCCTTATTGTGATCATAAAACAATTCAAGTTTAGCTATTCTGTCGTTGTGATTTAATATAGTCATAATACTTATCCATAGTTAATAGTTTTACACCAATCTTTTTCGCAAACAAATTAGCATTTCCTGAAATACATCCATCGCCATTCCAATTATGCAAATTAACGACCACGCTATCTTCCTCAGGACATAGATTTCTTAAATCAACTTCAGATAAACAATACTCGTAAACATAATATACCTTAGTTTTGTTTATAATAATCGTTCTAAATTCATTTGCTTTGACATAATTAAATCTTACTCCTTGCCTATTTGCATATCTCAATGCAAATATAAGGCTATCAAGTCTTACACCCGTTTTTCTAAAGCTGTTGTTATCATAATATAGTTGTCGTAATCTTGGCAGGTCACTTAAATAAACTGTTTCTCTCGTTTCATTTTTAATAAGACTAACATATGGCTTTTCAGCGATAAGATTTACATCATAAGATATGCCTCTTTCACTTAAGCTATCCACAAAAGCTTCTAATGATTCAGTTGAAGGAAATAATCCCTCGTCAACCGGAGCTATTCCAAATATTGAATCAACTTCTTTCGGAAAGAGAACCTTTCTCACTTTTTCGTCTGTTCCTCTTGTAAGTTCAAACTCGTCAATATGTTGCAGATACTTTTCAATAATACGTATATTTGACTTTTGAGGATCATTATTGCTTTGAAACAATCCGAGATTGTTACTAAGCATTTCTCTTATTATACGGTTATTAATAACAACTCTGATCTCAAAACGATCCCAGAGAGTTTTATTATCTCCCAAATAATACTGCTCATAAACCATTTTGTTTGCTGTCAACAATGGCTTGATTTTTTCTTGTAATTCATCAAATGAATCAAAACGTTTCCCAAAAAAGCTTTTTAGTTCTTGCTGCATAACTTGTTTCCATGACAGAACCTCCTCTGGCGAAAAAGCTTTATTTTTGTCAAAATTCGTGTGACAATTTGGACATAATACAACGAGGTTCTCAAATGAATTATCCGCCGTTTTGCAATACGGATCAATATGAGCTCTTTCAATAATATCTCCTTGCAAACTAAAAAGCTCTTTTCGACAAGCCGGATTCATACATCTACCCATTGATTCAGCATACAGTCTTCTTTCAACATTTTCAGGTATATATCTGCTCAAAACTATAACCTCCTTTGTATCTGTTATTATATAGTCTTTGTTTAACACTTACAGGCTTATCGGTTTTATCCATAAAAGAATTATAATGTGCCGTATTATTGCCTATTATTAAATCTCTATCTATACAAAATTAAACCTATACTACACCAAAACTTGATAAATCTTCTATGATAGACTATCTATGTGGTGTGAATAATCCTGCACCCCAGAGTATATTTTTATTATCAGAATGGCTTAACCTCACGCCATTCTCCGGCTCCTTTTCTATTTGACGACTTGAATCATATTTCTTTTTCAATCCTGATACTTTTTCTATAACTTGGAAAACATCTTTGATTTCTTTATTGGTACCTCTATCAACAACAATAAGCATAATATTATTATCTTTGGCAAGTCGAGCTGCAGCTAATAACACCGCCCACTTATGCATCACTAAAACATTTTCTTCGTCAAAAGAATACCTTCCCCAACGAAGCATTTCTATTTCCTTTTCCGTCAAT
>CACYBS010000302.1 GCA_902772725.1 Erysipelothrix rhusiopathiae | reverse complement strand
GGTTATGGAAAATTGATTGAAATTAAGCGGCAAACTGAGTACCATAAAAATAGAGAATTTACAAGAAAGAGAGTTTATCATGAAAACATTTTTTGAAGAAGCAGAAGAGCAGAACAAGGAAAAAGTGGCACAGGATCCATGGCGTCTACACTATCATATTATGCCTTTAACCGGCTGGTTAAACGACCCGAATGGTTTATGCCAGATTAATGGAGTGTACCATATATTCTATCAATATTCCCCGGAAAACCCCAAAGGCGGAAAGAAATGCTGGGGACACATCACGACCAAAGACTGGATTTCTTATAAAAGAGAGCCGATTGCCCTGTATCCGGACAGCCCGTTAGATAAAGATGGAGCCTATTCGGGCAGTGCGTTTACGTATAAGGATGGAAAGACGTATTTCTTCTATACAGGAAATATTAAACATCCGGGAAACTTTGATTATATCAATGAAGGACGCGGACATTTTGTGAATGTGTTTACCAGTGAAGATGGGTACACATTTGAACCGAAATACAACGTTCTGATGAATGAAGATTATCCGAATAATTTAAGCTGTCACGTACGTGATCCAAAGATTTTCTTTGAAGGTCATCATTATTATATGGTATTAGGTGCCCGTACCCGCGATGGGGAAGGATGCGTGATTATTTATCGTTCCCGCAATGTAACGAACTGGCGATATTATAAGCGTTTAAAGACAGATAAGAAGTTTGGATACATGTGGGAATGTCCGGATTTATTTGAATTGGACGGACAGAAAGTGTTGATTACCTGCCCGCAGGGAATGCCGCAGCGCAAATATACTTATCAAAATGTTCATCAAAACGGATATTTTATCCTCAAAGGGAAAATGTCTGATAATCAATCTTTATTGGCATTTGAAGAATTAGATTTCGGTTTTGATTTCTATGCCCCGCAGACATTTGAGGATGATAAGAAGCGCCGCATAATGATTTCCTGGATGAGTGTACCGGATGCAGAGTACACCAATCCTACTGTAGAAAGAGGATGGCAGCATTGCCTTTCTATTCCAAGAGAATTAAAGATAGTTAAAAAGAAGCTGATCCAGTATCCAATTGAAGAAACCAAGAATCTAAGAATGGATAAGAAGTCTTTTGAATTGAAATCTCATGAGGAAAAAGATTTAGAGACACAGGTATTTGAAGCCCAGATCACACCGGAAGAAAACGAATTTGAATTGTGGTTAAGAAAAGATGTTCACATCAAGTATTCCCGCAAGGTATTCTCTTTAGAGTTGGGAGAAAGCGGTTATGGACGAACCATCCGCAACTGTAAGATTCCGGAAATCCATAAGATGGCGATTTTCAGTGATACATCCAGTTTGGAAATATTCTTAAATGAGGGAGAAAGGGTATTAAGCACACGTTTATATGATGATGCATCGGATACTATGATCAAAGCAGACAGTTCAATGTATGTTGATTTCTTCCCGTTAAAAGCATTCCATGTAGAGGATTAGAAGATATGATAAATATCTTCTTTTTTTATTGCATTATAGAAGAATAGTGATATAGTATAGATAACAGTTGAACAATCATTCAATTGTTCAATCGAGGAGGATATTATGAAAAAGACATTTAAGATTGAAGTAGATTGTGCTAATTGCGCTGCAAAGGTTGAAGATGCAGTAAATAAGATCGACGGCGTTGAAAAGGCTGTTGTTAACTTTATGACACAGAAGATGACAATTGAAGCTCCGGAAGATATGATGGCTGAAATTGTTAAGAAAGCAGAAAAAGCCGGCAAAAAGGTAGACGACGACTTTGAAATTTTAGGTTAATTTTATGACTAAGAAACAGAAAAAGATGTTGAAGCGCATCGGAATATCGGCAATACTGTTTATTGCCGCCGTCATTGCGGATCACTATTCAAAGTATGTTTCTATCCCGCTTTTTGTCGCAGCTTATATTCTTGTCGGATCGGATGTTTTAAGAAAGTCATGGAAAAATATCTGCAACGGTCAGGTATTTGATGAGAATTTTTTGATGGCGATTGCCTCTTTAGGTGCTTTTGCGTTAGGAGAATATTCGGAATCCGTAGCCGTTATGTTGTTTTATCAGGTAGGGGAATGGTTCCAATCGTATGCAGTGAACCGCTCTCGTCAATCCATTGCGGATTTGATGGATATCCGTCCTGATTATGCCAACATTGAAAGAGATGGTGGTTTGGTTCAGGTAGATCCGGAAGAAGTTTCCATAGGGGATGAAATTGTCATTCAGCCGGGAGAAAGAATTCCGTTGGATGGAATTGTATCCTTTGGGCAGTCATCCATTGATACTTCAGCATTAACCGGAGAATCGGTACCTCGTCATGTTTCTGTTGATGATGAAGTTATCAGCGGTTGTATCAACCAGACCGGATTATTAAAGGTAAAAGTGCAGAAGGAATTTACGGAGTCTACGGTTACCAAGATTTTAGAGCTGGTGGAAAATG
>CACYBS010000301.1 GCA_902772725.1 Erysipelothrix rhusiopathiae | reverse complement strand
GAATGGTGAATTCTCAATTTAAAGCGGAAAATTTTAATGGGAGGGGTACCCCTCCCATTAAAATTCAATACTATTCAGCTTCTATATATCTACATAGAAAAACTTACACAATTATCTTGACAAAGCCAATCGGATTTACACTTTTTTTGTCGCAGATATTTCCCATTTTACTTTTTCCAGCATTTTCAACATGGCTTTTCTCGTTGGATACGCCAACATCCATTGATTGATCAATTTCAACAATATCTTCTCATCGTGATTGATATCATACGCATTATTTAAATAAGTTTCCAACCTGTTATACATGGAAGGACAACCCCTTGATGAAGATATAGACTCCATTCGTGTCACATATATTTGAAGTAATTCTGCAGGAAATCTGTCCTTCAATATATCTTTATAGCGATGCAGCTTATCATCATCCGCTGTTAATAAAGATTTCAAAAGCTGATTGTACATCTTATTTTCATAATAAATATCCGGTCGAAAATTAGGATATTTTAATACAATCTGTTCCCGCAGATCTGCCCATTCACTTTCTTCACACAGAGATCTTAATTCTCGGATTGTATCTAAATCAGAATATTGCGAACCCAATATCCGTTTTATTAAGATCTGTTTTAAACGATCATTATTTCCAATCTTTCGATATAGCTCAATAAGCTTATTTTCATAAGAAGTTATTTTCCAGTGAATCGGTCCGCTTTCTACAAGGTCTTCCAGAACGGCAATTGCCTTATTATAATCATCTTTGGCAAGAGCCTGGTCTAACCGTATCTCTTTTACCGCCGCAAAATCAGAATGACTGTTCAGCCAATTTTCATATTCTGTTAGATCCATCTCGCTGCGCTTCAATAAAGATTGATATTTCCACAATAATTCCTTTACATATAAGGATGAACTTTCCTGCTGCTTTAATTGTTCCTTCACCATTCCGATTCGAACAAGAAGATATTTTCTTCCCTCAAAAGAATAATCCAGCACATCGGTAATATAGTCACCGCATATCCAGGAGGAAACTTTCGGTTCCGCTTGAACAAACCAGTCATGCATCTTCTCAATTTCTTTTTCATCCGCAAGTTGAATCAGTTGATCCCAATAATCCCTGATATAATCTGCGATATCCGTATGTTCACCGGATGATCCATCCATCTCCACTTTATTTAAAACATAAAATGCGCTGACAAGGGATTCAAAGGCAATCATATACTCTTTTCTTTCGATCATAGGTGAGATCATATCATCAAGACATCTTTTAAAGTCTCTCACGTAATCAAAGCCGTTTCGCCAATCCACAAAGCCACCGTAATTTTCCGCAAGAAAATCCAATTGACGGTACACTTTGTCAGGATAAGATGCATCTGCACTTTTCGTTCGATAGCGGTTCTTAATGTAACGATAGACATCTGAATTTTCATCTGCGATTCGTTTCAGTTCTTCACGAACCTGCTCTTCAGACATATGATCTATTATATCTTCAATAGTTTCATTTGGCTCATCCTCATCATTCTCAAACAAATCATCGAAATCATCGGCATATGTGATTTCAAATAATAAGGCTGCTTCATGTTTACAATATGTTCCATCAGCTGCATAAGGGCAGGTGCATTCCAAATCTACAACATCATCGCCATCCATATCAATGGTAACGATGTAATCTCTGGTACCATATACAGTTGCGCGATACCCTGTTTCTGTTTTTTTAATATCATCCACCATATCGGATTCAAAAATATTTCGTCCTCTTTCCAAAATTCGGGAAGGAAACATTCTTTTCCATGACGTATCCATAACTCCTCCTGATTTGAACACTTTTATGTGCTTTCTTTACTTAAAATATATAATAGAATATCTACACTATTTATGTCGAATTTCTATCCTGATCCTTTATCTACAAAAATATACAAAAAGAGCGGTTTTATCCGCTCTGTAAGACATTAAGAGTATTATTTATCTTCTTTTTTAGTGTCTTCTTTCGTTTCTTCCTTAGAATCTTCCTTGGTTTCTGTTTTGGAATCTTCCTTTGTTTCTTCTTTAGACTCTTCTTTTGTGTCGTCTTTAGTTTCTTCTTTAGCTTCTTCTTTAGAATCTTCTTTAGCTTCCTCTTTGGATTCTTCTTTTGGCGCATTTGCTTCGATATAAGCATCTACCTGTGCTTCAACTACCGGGAATGGCATATTTCCGCAGTCAAGAATTACACGGTTGAATTCGATTTCATTAAAGCTGTCGCCTAAAGCTTTCTGTGTTTTTTCTTTCAGATCCAGAATCTGCAGATATCCAACATAATATGGTTCAAATGCAGCAGGGTTTGCCTGAAGCTGTTTGAATTGTCCTAGCGCATCTGCTTCAGCCATGCTGAAACCTTTTTCATTCATATACTCGGTAAATTCTTTAATTGTCCAGCCTTCGTAATGGATTCCGATATCCGCTGCAATAATAGCCATGTAGCTTTGAATATCAAAATATCTCATGAAATCGATGATTTCTTTTGACATAGCAGTTTCAACATAATCATAAGCCATGTATTCTGCATACACAGCCCAGCCTTCTGTATAACCTAAGTTTCCGGCAATTGCCTTTAACCAGTTGGAATCGCTGTTTTCATACATATATGCATATTGATACATATGACCAGGTAAACCTTCATGACATACGGTCTTATATGTTTCTAAAGAAGTCGTATCTGCTCCCTTTGGATTTACACGCATCTGCTTTGGAGTAGTCGCATCCAGTGCAGGAATTTCAAAGTAAGCCGCAATACCTGAATCAGAAGCGATTTCTTCGTTTACATCAAAAATGTCATATTCAATATCTCCGATTTGCGGAACATGGTCATACATTTTTGTCTTAGAGAATTCCAAGATCTCTTCATAAGATTTGAAATCAGTGGTGATAGGTAAACCGGATACAACAGCTAAAAGCTCGAGAGCGATTTCAGGATGTTTTGTCATATTCTCTTCGCTCATCATTTCTGAAGTTTTATCCATGTATTTCTGTGACTGACTCTCACAATATGCCTTCACTTCTTCCGGAGTCCAGTTATTTCCGGTCTTACCGTGTAAGATTAATGAATAATATTCTTTACCGTATTCAAATTGAGCTAAGCCGTTTTCATTATTTGTTCCTTTAGCCTGTAACTCTTTCATCGTATCGATGATATCTTGATAAGCAGGGATAAAGGATTCTGTGAAAGCTTCGGTAATCTGCTTTTCATAATCAGCTTCGTTTTCAAGCTTTAATTCCTTCATCGTATCGATCATCGCAGTCAATACCGCACTCTTTTCACCTTTATCTACGATACCCTGGCAATAATCAATAACGGATTCAAAATCAATGCTCATTAAGCCGCGCTTTTCCTGTTCTTTAGTATACGTTAAAACATCCTGTACATAAGGTTGAACATCTTTTAAACAGGTAATCATGTCTTTAACATCCTGCTCATTACGTAATACCCAGTCCGCAAACATAACCGGAAGGTTGTAATGAACACCACCCATGGATTCAAAGAAATTATTGTAGTAATCAAATTTCTCATCTGCCAGCTGCTCATCGATTTCTGCCTGCCACTTATAGGTGTCATAAATCAACTTCTGGCTATCAGTTAACTTTTCACGGTCAAAATCATCGATTTGTTTGCCGTTCTCAATGGATTCTTTACGGTCTTCATTAATCGATTCCTGTGAAATTCTCGGTCCAAGGTTTACTTCAATCTTGCTGACATCAATTCCAAAATCATCCGGATTTTCTACAAATTGATGATAAGTAGTATAATCGGATTCCATTGCCTCGACAAATTCAGCTTCCAAGAATTCATCAAATCTTTCAGATTCTGTCTTTTTAGTATCCTCTTTTTTCTCTTCTTTTTGATCTTCCGCGGTATTATCGCCCGTATCGGTATTTCCTCCAGAAGAACAAGCAGCTAAGGACAGAACCAGAGTTCCGCTTAACAATAAGCGGAATAAACGTTTTGCATAATTCATGTCTTGTATCTCCTTATATAACTTTGTATAAATTTTATCATGCGGACATAAAAAAATACAGAATAGACCGAGTTTAAACACAAATTATGTTTTAGAACACTTAATAAATGTTCAAAATTCGCAAAATTGTAACTAATTTTCTGTAAATTGTTTCAACCAGTTGTGAAAATACACAGAAAAAATGAAAAAATATTATAATTTTTAGAATATTAACGAAAAAAATAGACCATTTTATGATAGAATAGTAACGGCAGAAATTTTTTAATTGAGAGTTTAGGAGAGGTACATTATGGACAACGATTACAGAGATGAATTTGAAACAGTCGATGATATGGGAGCCGACATTCAAAAGAAAAAAGATCTCATTTCAAAAGCGGAAGAGCTTTCTCAATCCGAAGATATTCGTGGTGCGATGCGCGAAGCTAATGGTTTGCAGCGTCAATGGAGAAAAATCCACCATTGGGAATCTATGGAAGACGAAGATCTCCGTAATAAATTTGATGCTTTAATGGATGTAATTTATGGTAAGCAGGATGAATTGAATGCTCAAATCATTAAAGCAAAAGAAGATATTATTGCGAAAGCTGAAGAAATCGCAAAATCTACTCAATGGCAGAAAGCTACTAAAGAATTAACTGATTTAATGACAGAATGGAAACAGGCAGGAAAAGCCGGAAAAGATATCGATGATAAGCTTTGGGAATCTTTCAACAATGCCCGCCAGACATTCTATCAGCGTAAACAGGAACATTGGGAAGAAATGAAAGCCGGCTTTGAAAAGGCTAAAGAAACCAAAGAAGCTTTAATTGAAGAAGCTAAATCTTTAGAAGATTCTGAACAGTGGCAGAAAACTGCTACCCGCTTCAAAGATTTAATGACTCAATGGAAGCTTGCAGGTAGTGCAGGAAGAGAATTTGAAGATGATTTATGGCAGCAGTTTAACGGTGCCCGTCAGGCATTCTATACACGTCGAAATGAATTCTATGAAAATCTTCATGCGATTCAAAATGAAAACTATCAAGCTAAATTAGATATCATCGAAAAGGCTAAAGCTATTGAAGAAACACAGAACTACTCCAAAGAGAATACAGAAGCTATGAAAAACTTATCTCAGGATTGGAAAGCTGTTGGATCTTGCGGTAAAGACAAAGAAGATCAGATTTGGGCTGACTTCCGTGCCGTTATGGATAGCTACTTCAATGGTTTAAAAGACTGGACTGACAAGCGTCATGAAGACTGGAAAGACAGAATGAAAGATGCTGCTGACCGTAAAAAAGAACAGATTGAAACGCAGAAACGTCAAATCCGCCAGTTGAGCGACCGCTCTAATGGTTTGATTTCTCAATCTGAAATGGACAGCATTGAAAACCAGATTGCGGATAAAGAAGAATTCATCAAAAAACTTGAATCTCAAATCGAAGATATCGAAAAGAAAGTTCAGGACTAATTAAAAAAACGGATCAATGGAAACACAATGTCATTCAGTTAAGAGTGAGGACATATCAAGGTAATCACAGAAATTGTGGTTGCCTTTTTTTTTGATAAAAAAGTGAAAAAAG
>CACYBS010000300.1 GCA_902772725.1 Erysipelothrix rhusiopathiae | reverse complement strand
TGCTCATGCCTTTCTATCGAATATTTCAAACATACAATCACTGTCTATTGAAAAGCTTTCGCTGATATCAAATATGTCGATGTCTTCTGTCAGCCGCTTTATCAAACAGAGTGGATTTAAGAATTTTAATGAATTTAAGATGGAGTTCAGTCAATTTCTGACCAAAGAAAAAATGATCCGCAGCCTTTATCAATATCAAACATTTGAGACAAAAGATATCATAAAAACCTCAGATCAAATCTTCGACAGTATTCAAGACAATTTAAACAGTACAAAAAGCTCTTTAGATTACGATAAGCTGAAAGCTATTATCCATCTGTGCCAACAAAAAAAGAAGGTGATCCTCTGTGGAGATGACAGGGAGCTCGAAGCCTTCTTTACGTTTCAATTGGATTTATTGTTTCAAGGAATCGGAGCGACACAAATCAACATCAAGAAAATTATGGAACTCCCGTTATATCATATCGAAGACTCTGTCATCCTGCTTTTTATGGTCCACTATCCATGGCGAAAAGATGTCTTGAATGAATTAACCGCATCCCGGAAAATTCCCCTTGTCGTATTCTCCCAGGAGAATATAGAAGATGTTAAGGGAATCGACATACTTTATACCTACGGAAAAGAAAATGACATCAACACAGGATATTATTCTCTCTATTATCTCAATGAAATTTTATGTCAGATGTTAGTCATTGAAGGTTTAAACAAATAAAACGCATCCGTTACAGATGCGCTTTTTTTAATGATTTTTTTGTGGCAGCAATTTGTTGAAATCCGGAATCTCCGCAAAATATCGCATTACGGTTTTTAGCAGCGATATAAAGAACAACATAACCACAATCGGTATCACTGCCGAGGTAACAATCATAACCGCTATTGCTTCAATAAAGCGATTCAAGATACCTTCAAAATTTTTCAAGATATCATTTACCCCACCGCTTACCGTGGATAAGAATTTACTGAATAAAGACTCATCCTTAGCGTTCTCCTGAATCTCCTGAGAATTCTCCTGGGCCGATTGAATCGTTTCCTGAATAGAGTCCTGATAGGTCTGTTCAATCATCTTTGATGTCTGTACGCTGACCGGAATTACCGCAAACACCAATAAGGCCATAAAGAATAAACTGGCTGCCATCTTACGGATCTTCTGGTTATGAAATAAGAACATATCCGCTATACAGATCAAGCAGGCTGCCGGAATCAAAATCTTAAAAGCCGCAACTCCGGTAATCGAAACCAGATACTTCTCTAAGAAGATCGCACAAAGTACCAGCAAGGTATATGTGCTGACATCCGCTAATTTATCGGCAACCGGACTTCCTGCATCCCCCGGTAACATCGTAATCGCTACTGATGCCGCTGTTGATGCCGCAGATATCTCCATGACCGTCTTTTTTCTTTCATCCAGATAAGTTACAGTACCCTCGGTAAACTGATTGGAGGTAACCGTTTTGGCAACTACAGTAACCGACAATATGGCAATGACAAGCAGAATAATTGAGGTAATAATTTTCTTATTCATTTCCTTCATTCTATAACCCTTTTCGTTTCATATCAAAAGTAGATTTCATCTCTCAAGTCCATTATACACATTTCCAAAAATTTACAAGTTAAAATTGGATTAAAAAAGAGGAACAGATTTCTGCCCCTCTGACTGTTTATTCTTCTTCGTCCTTCTTTTCTTCGTCTTCTTCTTTTTTCTTAGAAGGAATGCGTCCGTATACTTTTGCTAAGCCATAGATACTCTTGGCAAGTTCCGGTGATAAGAAGTTTGGACGTAATCTCCATTGCCAGTTATTACCGGCTTCACCCGGTGTATTGATCCGTGCTTCTTTTCCCTTTACCAGGTAGTCCTGCAGCGGAACGATACAGGTATCGGCAACAGAGCGGTACGCTTCACGAATGAAGTCCCATACAAATGCCCCATAATCAGTATTTTCTGAATGGATATAACGGCGGACATAATCACGGTCATGATCACTTGCCGTAGAAATCCAATCCAAGATGGTTGTATTGTCATGGGTACCTGTATATACGACGCAATTTTTAATATGGCAATACGGCAGATAGAAACTGGATTCTGTCGCATCAAACGCAAATTGAAGAACCTTCATGCCCGGATATCCGGCATCCTTAAGTAACTTACGGTTACGCTTGGTACTGATACCTAAATCTTCGGCAATACAGTTTAAATCGCCTAGTTTCTCTTTTACGGTATTGAAGAAATCCATGCCCGGACCCAATCTTTTTACACCGTCTAAAGCGGTCTTAGCTTCATAAGGAATTTCATAGTATCCATCAAAGCCATGGAAATGGTCAAAACGGAGTACATCAAAGAACTCACAGTTTCTTTCCAAACGCTTGATCCACCAGTCATAACCGGTTGCCTTCTGCTCATCCCAGTCATAAACCGGATTCCCCCAGAGTTGTCCGGTTTCAGAGAAGGCATCAGGAGGACATCCTGCCACTACTTCCGGCATTAAATCTTCATTGAATTTGAAGACTTCTGGATGTGCCCATGCATCAGCACTGTCCATTGCCACGTAGAACGGAATATCACCGATAATCAGAATACCCTGCTTATTGGCATAAGTGCGAAGCTTATTCCATTGAATATAGAACTCATACTGCTGGAACTGGTAGAATTCGATCAATTCTGCCAATTCATCTTTCATTACCGCAATGGCTTCCGGATCCTTTTCCTTATATTCTTTATCCCAATCCAGCCAGCTGACATTATCAAAACGGCGCTTCATCGACATAAATAAGGCATAATCTTCCAGCCAGAAGCTTTCTTTGGCAACAAATTCACGGAATTCAGGTGTATAGTTATAGCCTCTTTCACGGAAACGGTCAAAGGCCATCTTCAGCACCAGATAATGATGATTATATTGTGCTCCATGATCGACACGCTCTACATCATCGCCGAAGTTAAACTGGTCCACCTGCCATCTTTCTAACAATCCTTCCTGAATCAACGTTTCCAAATCAATAAAATATGGATTGCCCGCAAAAGCGCTGAATGGCTGATAAGGAGAGTCTCCAAATCCCGTTGGGCCAATTGGCAGTACCTGCCAATATGTTTGTCCGGCATCTTTCAAAAAATCGACAAACTCGTACGCTTCTTTTGAGAAGCAGCCAATTCCATACCGTGAAGGTAAAGATGAAACCGGCATTAAAATACCACTTGTACGCATATTATTATTTCCTCTATTTCTCAACAATACTTAAAAGTATATAGATACCCTCTTTAAAAGTCAAACTGTGACAGATCTACAACAGGAGTGAATGGATTTCAAAATTCTTAAAAATTTTAAGCTTCTTTTAAGGTTCGACATAGATACTATGATCGAAGCCGGAGAATTACCGGATCAGATACAGATTCAATCTGAAAAAGGAGAAATTTTAAATGGAAAGTGAAGTAAAAGTGAATTCTGCAGAAATAGAAGTTGAAAACGATATAACACAGGAACAGCCTACAGATGAAACAGGTCCACAGGGTTGCCGCCCAGAGCCTCCAAAAGACGAAAACGGGAACCCTATGAAACCGCCTAAAGGCCCTCATGGTCCGGGCAGACCGCCGATGGATAAAGATGGAAACTGGCATAAACCACCGGAAATACCGGTTGATGAAAACGGGAATCCAATGGAACCACCTAAAGATGAAAACGGAAACCCAATGGAACCGCCTAAAGATGAAAATGGAAACCCTATGGCACCACCACAGGGCGGACCGAAAAGAAGATAAATATTTTACTGTCGCAGAGATTGCGGCAGTTTTTCTTTGGGAACATATGAAACCTATCCTGACAAATGAAATCCCTGCGTTCATATGTCATATTCTGTGATAGAATATGAATGTTATGAAAGGGTTTTGAAGGGAGAATTATGACTGCACTCAATACTTTATTTCCTATTTTTTTCATGATTATTCTTGGATTTATTTCTAAGGTAAAGGGATGGATCACACCGGAACAATCCGCAGGTGCCAACTCGGTCATCTTCGGTGTATTATTCCCAATCATGATTTTTAATGTATTATTCACTTCTTCTATTGATGTATCGGCAATTCCGATTGTCGCATATGTCTTTATCTGTTTCTTAATTGCCTTTGTGATTGGAAAATTTGCCGGTCGTTTTATCAATAAGGATTACGCGCATATCATTCCTTTCATGTTACCGACAGTCGAAGGCGGCAATGTTGCCCTGCCTTTATATACAGCTATTGTCGGTATGCAGTATGCATCAAACACGGTAGTCTTTGACTTAGCCGGTGTTATGATGGGATTTATCGTCATTCCGATTATCGTTGCGATCAGCGGCGGAGGCGATACCAGCCCGAAGCAGATGGTTAAAAACATTGTCACCAGCCCATTTATCATTGCGGTTGTCCTCGGTTTGGGTTTAAATCTTTGCGGTGTTTATAAAATGCTTCAAAACTCTGCATTTATTGATTTATACAACGGAACCCTGGCCAATGCCACAGCCCCAATCGTATCGGTTATTTTATTCTGTATCGGATATGATCTTTCCATCGATATGGAAACATTACCTTCAGTATTAAAGGTATTATTACTGAGACTGGCCTTCTATATTGCGGTCATTCTTGGTTTCTTTGTGTTATTCCCGACAAAGATGGCAGATCCATTATTTAAATTAGCTGCATTCGTATACTTTACCTGCCCATGGGGATTTGCGATTCCGCTGCAGATTTCACCATTGTATGAAAAAGACGAAGACAGCAAATTTGCCTCCGCTTTTATTTCTTTAGGTATGATCCTTACTTTGATCATTTACACCTGCATCGTTATCTTTGTAGCTTAGATAGGAGAGTTGTATGAAACAAGAGCCAAAATTTAATATCAATACTCCTAAAGGACCATTGGAAGTGTATGATGATATCATCCTTTACAATAACAGAGAAATCAAATATGACGAGCTAAGCTCTGTTGCCTATATCGTCGGAGCATCTGTCCTAAACTTTAACTACAAAGATCATCGTCCGCCGGAAGGAATATGGTTGTTAAAAACATATTTAAAACAGGGCAATGCCTTAACCAATTTCATTCGCGATAAGATTGAAAACCCACCGGTTGTTCCGGTTGAAGAAGAAAAACCGGAAAGCCACTATGTATTCCCTGCCGAAAAAGGCGATATGGTGATCGATACCCAGGGAATCCAATACGATGGACAGAAGTATAGTTATCAGGAATTAAACCGTGTCACCTTTATCATGGGTGTCAACGTATTCAGTATCTTCTTTAAAGATGAAAGACCATCGTTATCCATCTGGCAGGTTGAAGCGGATATTCGAAGTGCATCCAATGCCAACCGTTTGATCAATGAATATATCAAACTATACGGCGGTCAGCAGGTACATACGCATGAAGAAGCTGCAACTTCCTCCAATGCGAGATTTAGATTTAATACAGGACGCGGTCCGGTTGAAATCTATGATGACCGCATTGCCTACAATAAGAAAGTCTATAAATATGAAGAACTGGCTTCCGCTACCTATGTGATCGGAACCCAGGTGTTTACCTTAACATTCAAGGACAAACGTCCACCGGAACTAATCTGGCTCATTCGTGTCGATATTAAGACCGGAAGAGAAGTTAATGAATTTATGCAGCAGAAAATTAACAGCTGAGGATAACCTCAGCTGTTTTTCTCTAAATATAAATTTAAATCTACCCCATTATCAATTCCATCAATACTGCCGGCATTGGAGAACTGCCACATACGGAATTCATCATACATGGAAGGCTTACTTTGATAACCGGCATACCAGATATCAATGCCCGCCAATTGTTCAAGATTCAAATTATCGTATAACCAGCTTAGATTTCCATATACCATCGGTGTATATCCGGCATCCCGAATACGCTGGCAGAAGACCAAAGCCATCTGCGTTTTCTCTTCCACCGACATCACAGAGATTCTTCCGCCGTTTTCATCGGCTTCATATGGTTCCATATCAAATACGACCGGATAGGAAATCGGATATGGTTCTAACAGACTTAACAGATAATCTACTTCCTCATTGATCTCATCTTCCGTAATTCCGGATGAATACCAATAGATTCCTACCGGAAGTCCATTTGAAACTGCACCTTCGATATTGTTGTAGAACTGGTCATCGGTATGAAGCAGACCTTCTATGGCTCCGCGATACCCGGCACGAATCATCGCAAATTCAACCACTTCATCGGATACGACGGCACCCCAGTCAATCTCATGGTTAAAGGTAGATACATCAATTCCGATAATGCTGCGATAATCCGGATTATCATAGCGGATAATTCCGTTTTCATCCTTCACAAAGGAATCAATATCATAGAATGACTTGATCACTACCGGTTCCGGTGTAACCTGCGGCTCGGGCTCATTCGTATTTGAAATCAGCCTTAACGCCAGCCAAATAATAGGAATCAGTACAATACAGAGCCCTGCAATTAAGATAAAAATACGGATGGGGCTTACTTTTCTATTTCTTCTCATGTTTTTTATTGTACCATAACTATTTGATGATGTAGATATCTTGACAAAAGTCACGGAAATATATACTGTAAAGACAGGTGTCTTGTCACCTTTAGGAGATTAGAAATGAAAGAATTCTTAAAACGCAAAAACATTGAAATTTCTGCCAAAAGATACGGTATTGATGCCTTAGGTGCTATGGCTCAGGGTCTGTTCTGTTCCCTGTTGATTGGTACGATCATCAATTCGATCGGCAATCAGTTTCATATTGGCTTTTTAACCCAGAGTGTTGCCACGGTTGGCGGCGTTGAATATACCGTCGGTGGTCTTGCCAGTGCCATGTCCGGTCCGGCTATGGCATGTGCAATCGGATATGCCTTACAGTGCCCTCCGTTAGTATTATTTTCTTTGATTACCGTTGGATTTGCCTCTAACGCATTAGGAGGCGCCGGCGGTCCGTTAGCGGTTTTGATTGTTGCGATCATCGCATCTGAATTTGGTAAAGCCGTTTCCAAGGAAACCAAAGTTGATATCTTAGTTACTCCGCTTGTTACCATTGGTGTAGGAATCTTTTTATCCTGGTTAATTGCTCCGACACTTGGAAGTGCTGCCATGAAGGTTGGCGATATGATCATGTGGGCAACCGAACTGCAGCCGTTCTTAATGGGTATCTTAGTATCTGTTATCGTCGGAATCGCATTAACACTTCCGATTTCTTCAGCTGCAATATGTGCTGCTCTAGGCTTGACCGGTCTTGCCGGTGGGGCAGCTGTTGCGGGATGTTGTGCCCAGATGGTTGGCTTTGCCGTACAGTCCTTTAAAGAAAATGGATGGGGTGGCTTAATTTCCCAGGGTATCGGAACTTCTATGCTGCAGATGGGTAATATTGTAAAGAACCCGAAGATCTGGATCGGTCCGATTGTAACCTCAGCGATTACCGGCCCGATTGCCACCTGCGTATTTAAATTACAGATGAACGGTCCGGCTGTATCCAGCGGTATGGGAACATGCGGTCTTGTCGGACAGATCGGTGTTTATACCGGATGGGTCAACGATGTTGCCTCCGGAGCTAAAGCTGCTATTACACCTTTTGACTGGATTGGATTAATTTTAATTTCATTTGTACTTCCTGCCATTATTTCCCCACTAGTGAACTCGCTTTGCCGAAAAGCCGGATGGGTAAAAGACGGCGACATGAAACTCGATTAAGCACAAAAAAAAGCCATTGTTCATAACGCAATGGCTTTTATTCTTCAATTAATAGAGTGTTCAGTTCTACCGAAAGAAGATTTTCATAGATGTATATTACCATAATTTTGAAAAAAAACACAAAAATGTGACAAAATTATTCTATTTTGCGATTTTTATTTTTTGCTTGGCTGATTTTTTTGATGCATTTATACGTTTCCTACATATACATAACTCAAATACCGGCGGGCTGTATCTGCCAATTCATAGACTTCCTTTACCCTTGTTGCAGGCTCATTCATCTTATACGCCGGAAAATAACGCGTTACATGTAAGACGATATCTTTATTGACTGCGGCAATCCACTTTGCCTCTTTTTCCATATCGGATGGATCATCACTGATTCCCGGTACAATTAAAGTGGTCAATTCAACATGGCATACTTTAGCTGCTGCTTCAATGTTTTGAAGCACGGTTTGAAAATCGCCTCCCAGTTTTCGATATCCCTCATCATCAAAACATTTTAGATCAATATTCATTGCATCGATATAAGGTAAAAGCTTGTTCCAAATGGATGGTGATACACATCCATTGGTTACCAGCACACATTTTAAACCGACCTCTTTTAATAATTTGGCACAATCAATGATGTATTCATAATTGATTGATGGCTCATTATAGGTAAAGGCAATCCCAATATTATTTTCAGCTTCTTTGGCAAGCTCAACCAACTCTTCAGGAGAATAATAATAAATTCTTTGGGAATCTGTCATAGAGATATGCCAATTCTGACAGAACGGACAGCGCATATTACAGCCAAGTCCTCCTGCAGACAGAATATAACTGCCCGGATAAAACCTTGCCAGCGGTTTTTTCTCAATAGGATCCAAAGCTAATGCACTGAGCTTTCCGTAATTGCGGGATTTATTCTCTCCTTTTTCATTGATTCGAATACGGCAGAAGCCTGCCTGTCCCTCATCTAAAATACAGCCTCTAAAACAGATATCACATCTTATCTTCATGACGAATCACCGTAAAGCGCTCAATTTCAATATCATCCTCATCCATGATTCCCGCTTTGGACATTGCGATGGAAATCTGGTGGTCAACACTTTCTACCCCTTCCAAGTCCGGCAGTAACAGTCCTCTTCGACCATAGGAATCACTCACAATGATTCCATACTTTTTAATATCCAGTTGAGACTTATCCTGAATCGGTTCCGGTTCACTTAAAACATCCACACTGATTTCCAAATCCGGCAGTTCTCTTTCGGTAACAGGATAAAATCTTGGATCTCTTGAGGAAGCTGCGATCGCATTGGATATGACTTCTGCTGCCACACTTGATTTAGTCGGTAAAAAGGTTCCGATACATCCTCTTAAGGCATGATGTTTATGAATCGATACAAAGGCCCCCGCCTGATATAATTTCAAATCCTCCGGTCCGTTGTATTCCGGTATTTTTTCTCCTTTTACATACCGCTCAATGGTATCTTTTGCCAGCTGCACATATGGATCATGGCACGTATATGTGCATATACCATAGGCAACCCCGAACGTATCCTCAAAAGATAATCTCTTGGAAACGAAATTATACTTCTTTAAAATTCCGGAAAGTACCGTAAAGGAGCGATGACCGCACTCCCCTGCCTGATTACATAAACGATTGGAAAAATCAGTTAACTGGTCAAGTCTTCCTTCTCCCATCACATCCATAATTCTTTGATTATATTCTTCGCTTTCCGGACGATATCCGTACGGCCCTGTTGCCTTGGAATAGTGGGATAAATCTCCGCTGGCCACAATAACAGCTTTTCTTCCGGTATTCGCAATGGCCTTTTCCAGAATTTCTCCAAATTCAACATGTTTCTGTAAAGAGAGGCCGGATAGTCCGATTCTTACGATGGGAACCGGCTCCATATACTTTTCAATAAAATATAAAGGCACCATGGTTCCGTGATCCAATTCCGGCTGGTCCGGATAATCACTTCCTGCAGGAAACTTCATCTTTTTACATAAGCGGTCAATTTCGTCGACCAATTTTCCATCAATCGTTTCACTAAAAGATACATTCGGTGCCCGAAAGCGCCCGAAATCTCCTTCAATCACCCCTGCCGGCGTCACCTGAAACCAATCCCGATAAAACTCAGCATGCGGAGATAAAATGACCAGTACATCCGGATTCCATGCAGCTACCTGTCTTGCCGCCACATTATAACAATCGATGGTTTCCTGTACGGCTTTTTCCTCTCCTTTTCCCACATCCGGTATGATAATCGGAGGATGCGGTACCATAACAGCTCCTAAGATCATATAATCACCTCTTTCTATCCAGTTGTATTCTCTATATTCATTATAATGAATTTCTGAAAATGATATGTGATAACTATTCAAGAAATCGTAAAAAACCGATATAATATCCTTAACAATAACTAAACAAAAAAAGGAGAAATACTATGAAAAAACTTACACAATGGTTTTTATGTATGGTGATGGCACTTGGCATGTGCTTATTTTCAACAAACAACGTATCCGCTAAAGTAGATGTTAAGATCATCTCCCATGAAGTTTTTTTGACCGATGAAGATGCAGATGGAGACTACAAGGAATATTTAATTGTTTACTATTCAAAATCGGATAATCTTTTAAGAGCAGTTCAGGATGAATGTGTATTCTATAAGGACAAAGGCTACTCAAAGGATGCATTGGAATCTAAAGGTGCGGATATTATTGAATCTGTTTATCCGGGATTTAAAGATTTATCCTTCGGAAGCTGGGAAGTCATCGAAGAAGATGAAACCGTATCGCTTGTCATTCTGTTTAATGATTTAACCAATGCCAAAAACCTTCGCCAAATGTATGATGCAGATTTGATTGTTCCGGAAGACAAAAACGATGATGGATCTCGCGGAGTAGATGCTCCTTACTTCATGGAATCGATTGAAAAGAACGGCGGAAAGAAATTGTCTCTGATTGATTATGACAAAGCTGCGGTTCACTTCAGCGATAAAGTAAAATAATAATATTTAAGCCCCTCGGGGCTTTTTTTTGTTGCGTATTGTATTTCAAATTATTGTTAAAACCATGTATAATTTACTTAGCAGCAATACGACAAGGAGAAATATCATGAAAAAACTTACACAATTTTTACTATGCATCGGTCTGATGTTAGGACTATGCACGTTTTCAACGTTTACCGTATCCGCCAAAGATAATATTGGCTATGAAGTCTTATTAACAGATGAAGATACGAAAGACGGCGACTACAAAGAATATCTGATTATTTATTATAACGAATCCAACGATCTTCTTACTGCCATCCAGGATGAAACTGTATTCGTTAAGGCAAACGGCTACGACAAACAGATGTTAGAAGATAATGGTCCTGATATCATCGAACAGGTATATCCTGGATTCAAGGACTATGCCTTTGGAAGCTGGAAAGTTATAGACGAAAGTGAAACCGTATCTTTCTTAATCTTATTTGAAGATTTAACAAATGCGAAAAACCTTCGTCAGATGTACGATGCTGAGCTGATTATTCCGGAAGATAAAGATGATGATGGATCACGCGGAGTAGATGCTCCTTACTTCATTAAGTCCATCGAAAAGAACGGTGGTAAAAAATTATCTTCTTCTGAGATCAAAGATGCAGGTCTTCATATTCAGGAAGCAGGAAAATCTTCTTCAACAACCGATAATAAAACAACTACTACTTCTTCTGAGAAAATCGTAAACGAAGTTTTATTAACAGATGAAGATAAAGATGGCGATTATAAAGAATACCTTGTGATTTATTATTCCGATAAAGACAACCGTCTCCATGCGATTCAGGATGAATCCGTATTTGTAAAGGCAAACGGATATGACAGACAGATGTTAGAAGAAAATGGAGCCGATATCATCGAACAGGTATATCCTGGATTTAAAGATTATTCCTTCGGAAGCTGGAAAGTAGAAGAAGATGCCGATACCGTTTCCATCATTATTCTTTTCAATGATTTGACAGACGCAAAGAATCTTCGTCAGATGTATGACGACAAATTAATCATTCCGGAAGACAAAAACGATGATGGATCTAAGGGTGTAGATGCTCCTTACTTCATCGATTCCATTAAAGACGGCGGCGGAAAAGTTATTGCCGAATCCGATGTTGCCGGAACCAAGATTCACATTCAGGATATTAAATAATGAAAAGTCCTTCGGGACTTTTTTTGTACGATTTTTTCATATATATGCTCAGAAGTCTTTTACCTATTTGTTTTTAGGGGGAAAACTGATAAAATAATGAAGAAAAAAAGAAGAAAAAAAATATAAAGGAGGACAAATAATGTCAAAGAAAATTGTTTTAGCCGGTGCTGTTCGTACTGCCATTGGTAAAATGGGCGGTGCTTTAAGTACAGTTCCTGCAGCTGATTTAGGTTCTATTGTGATTAAAGAAGCATTAAATCGTGCCGGTGTTCCTGCCGATAAGGTAGATCAGGTTTACATGGGATGTGTAATCCAGGCTGGTTTAGGACAGAACGTAGCCCGTCAGGCTTCTATTAAAGCCGGTTTAGGTTACGAAGTTCCGGCTGTTACTGTAAACGTAGTTTGCGGTTCCGGTTTGAACTGTGTCAACATGGCTGCTCAGATGATCGCAGCAGGAGATGCTGATATCGTTGTTGCCGGTGGTATGGAAAACATGTCTGCGGCTCCTTATGCCGCAAAGAATGCCCGCTTCGGTTACCGTATGAACAACGGCGTATTAGTTGATACAATGGTAAACGATGCATTATGGGATGCATTCAACGACTACCACATGATGATCACTGCTGAAAACGTAGCAGAAAAGTGGGGCTTAACCCGCGAAGAATTAGACGCATTTGCAGCTGAATCTCAGCAGAAATGTGAAAAAGCTATGGCAGAAGGAAAATTCAAAGATGAAATCGTTCCTGTTGAAGTAAAACAGCGTAAAGCTACTGTTGTAGTAGATACGGATGAAGGACCTCGTGCCGGTACTACAGTTGAAACATTAGCTAAGTTAAGATGTGCTTCCGGTAAGCCGGACGGAATGGTTACTGCAGGTAACGCTTCCGGTATCAATGACGGTGCTGCAGCTGTTGTAGTAATGAGCGAAGAAGCCGCAAAAGAATTAGGCGTTAAGCCAATGGCTACATGGATTGCCGGTGCTTTAGGCGGTGTTGATCCTGCGATCATGGGTGTTGGACCTGTTGCAGCTACTAAGAAAGTATTAGCTAAGACCGGATATACAGTAGATGATTTCGATTTAATTGAAGCTAACGAAGCTTTCGCAGCTCAATCTGTAGCTGTTGAAAAAGAATTGAAATGGGATCATTCTAAATTAAATGTAAACGGCGGTGCGATTGCCTTAGGTCACCCGGTTGGTGCTTCCGGATGCCGTATCCTTGTTACACTACTGCATGAAATGCAGAAACGCGATGCGAAGCGCGGTCTTGCCACATTATGTATCGGTGGCGGTATGGGATGCGCTACCATCGTTGAAAAATACGAGGGTTAATCTATTTTAATCAAGTCTGCCCCTTTTTAAAGGGCAGGCTTTTTTAATGTCAAAATCCGATTGTAAACTTTGTATCAAACACTTGGTTTACCGTTTATGAAACCGCTTATATTTCATATATTTTTCTTATAAAATGTTTTATTTTACATGCATAAAAGGAATATAATAAATATAAACAAACAATAGGAGGAGTCTCTATGACCAAAAAAATTAAGAGGGTTTTAGTGGCCAACCGTGGTGAAATTGCGATCCGTATTTTCCGTGCATGTCATGACTTAGACATCCGTTCGGTTGCGATTTATTCAAAAGAAGATATGAACTCTCAGTTCCGTGTTCAGGCGGACGAGGCTTATCTTGTAGGCGAAAATATGTCACCGGTTGGTGCTTACCTGGATATTCCGGGTATCATTGACCTCGCAAAAAGAAGAGAAATCGATGCCATTCACCCAGGTTATGGTTTCTTGTCAGAAAACGCAGAATTTGCACGCGCCTGTGAAGAAGCCGGTATTAAATTTATCGGACCTTCCAGTAAAATTCTGGGTATGATGGGTGACAAGCTTAGTGCTAAAGAAATGGCTATTAAAGCCGGTGTTCCGATTATCCCGGGTTCAACAGAACCATTGAAAGACGGAGACGAAGCATTAGCTCTGGCTGAATCCTTTGGATTCCCTGTTATCTTAAAAGCTGCTGCCGGCGGTGGTGGACGTGGTATGCGCCGCTGTGATTCTCCGGAAGAAGTAAAACCGGCATTCGAATTAGTAAAAGCTGAAGCCAAGAAAGCATTCGGTAATGATGATATCTTTATCGAAAAGTTCCTTGTTGAACCAAAACATATCGAAGTGCAGATCTTAGCAGATGAGCACGGTACCGTTTATCATGTATTAGAACGTGACTGCTCCCTGCAAAGACGTTATCAGAAGGTTGTTGAATATGCACCTGCATGGTCTGTTAACCCTCTGACTTTAAAGAGAATTCGTGCTGACGCAGTTAAGATTGCCAAGATGGTAGGTTACACCAATGCCGGTACTGAAGAATTCTTAGTAGATAAAGAAGGCAACTACTACTTTATCGAAATGAACCCACGTATCCAGGTAGAACATACAGTTACTGAAGTTGTAACAGGTGTTGACTTAGTTCGTGCTCAGATCTTAATTGCTCAGGGTGAAAAATTATCTCATCCATTAATCGGCTTGAACAGTCAGGATGATGTACAGGCTCGCTGCTACGCAATCCAGTGCCGTGTTACTACCGAAGACCCTGCAAATAACTTTGCACCGGACCATGGACAGATTCAGGAATATCGTACCGGTGGCGGTGTCGGTGTTCGTATGGATGGCGGTAATGCCGTAGCCGGTTCTGTTATCTCACCATATTACGATTCCTTATTAGTAAAAATTACATGTTTTGATAATACATTTGAAGGCGCATGCCGCCGTGCACTTCGTTCCTTAACTGAAGTACATATCCGTGGTGTTAAGACAAACATTCCGTTTATCGCTAACATCTTGAACCATCCGACATTCCGTGCCGGCCAGTGTCATACTAAATTCATCGACGAGTCTCCGGAATTGTTCGATATGGTTGGATTCAGAGACCGTGCTACTAAGATCTTGCGTTACATCGCTCAGATCCAGGTTGACGATCCAAATACAGAGCGTCCTCAGCTTCCTACCGTACGTATTCCGTCATGGGATGACAACGTTCGTCCTACCGGCTTAAAGGATATGTTAGATGCTAAGGGACCTGCTGAATTCTCTAAATGGGTTAAGGATCAGAAGAAAGTATTGATTATGGATACTACAATGCGTGATGCTCACCAGTCTCTGTTGTCAACACGTATGCGTACCCGTGACATGGTTAAAGGCGCTAAGGCTACCGCTGAAATCTTAAAAGACTGCTTCTCACTTGAAATGTGGGGCGGCGCTACATTTGACGTAGCATTCCGTTTCTTACATGAAAGTCCATGGGAAAGATTAGAATGGTTACGCAGAGATATACCAAACATCCCATTCCAGATGTTATTAAGAGGATCTTCTGCTGTAGGTTACGCAAACTATCCGGATAATGTAGTTCGTGCATTTATCGATGAAGCAGCTGCCCGCGGTATCGATATCTTCCGTGTATTCGACTCCCTGAACTGGATCCCGGGTATGGAAGTTGCGATTGATGAAGTACTCAAACAGGGTAAATTCTGTGAAGGTACAATCTGCTACACAGGTGATGTCTTAGATAAATCCAATACTACATTCACATTGGATTACTATGTAAAGATGGCAAAAGAACTCGAAAAACGCGGTGTTCATTCTATCGCCATCAAGGATATGGCCGGTCTGTTAAAGCCTTATTCCGCAAAAGAATTAGTATCTGCATTAAAAGATGCAGTTGATCTGCCGATCCACTTACATTCTCACGATACAACTGGTAACCAGATTGCCGCTTACTTAATGGCAACAGAAGCCGGTGTAGATATCGTAGATACTGCTATTTCATCAATGGCAGGTATGACTTCTCAGCCTTCAATGAATGCCTTTGTTGCAGCATTAGAAGGACAGGAAAGAGATCCTGGATTTGATCAGGACCGTCTGCAGGACTTAACTGATTACTATTCAGATATCCGTTTACGTTATGCTAAGTTCGATAAGGGCTTAAAGAACAACGCAACTGATATTTATAAATATGAAATCCCTGGTGGACAGTATACAAACTTAGCACCTCAGGTTGCTTCCTTAGGTTTGGCTACCCGCTTTGATGATGTTAAGAGAATGTACAAAGTTGTTGATAACATGTTAGGTGGTATCACTAAGGTTACTCCATCTTCTAAGATGGTTGGTGACATGGCTATCTTCATGGTACAGAATGACTTAACTCCGGAAAATATCGTTGAACGCGGTGAAACCTTAACATTCCCTGATTCTGTAGTATCTTACTTCAAGGGTATGATGG
Source organism: Erysipelothrix rhusiopathiae (assembly GCA_902772725.1). Lineage (GTDB taxonomy): Bacteria > Bacillota_I > Bacilli_A > Erysipelotrichales > Erysipelotrichaceae > RUG11795. The sequence continues at coordinate 5,506 of CACYBS010000300.1, read as the reverse complement.
GTCAGCCTCCTCACGGATTCCCTGTTGACTTACAGAAGGTTGTATTAAAGGGTGAAGAACCTATCACATGCCGTCCGGGTGAATTATTAGAACCGGTAGATTTCGAAGCTGTTAAGGAAGAAATCAAGCCGTTGATCAACCATCCGGAAGTTGATATGAAAGATATCATCTCTTATTGCTTATATCCGAAAGTAATGAAAGACTATTGGGAAAATGAACGTGAATATGGTTACCTGATGAGAATGGTATCCCACGTATTCTTCAATGGTATGTCATTAGGTGAAGTTACTACAATCAATATCGAAGATGGTAAGACATTAGTTATCCGTTACCTTGGCTTAGGTGATGCCAACGAAGAAGAAGGAACCCGTCAGGTTATCTTCGAAGTTAACGGAAGCCGTCGTATCGTATCTGTTAAGGATAATACAATCCAGCGTACCGGTGTTGATATCAAGATTGCAGATCCTACTGACAAGTCTCATTCCGGCGCTTCTATCCCGGGTCTTGTAACGAAGGTTAGCTGCGCAGTTGGTGATATCGTTGAAAAGAACCAGACTTTAGGTATCATCGAAGCAATGAAGATGGAAACTGCAGTTGTTGCCAACATGGACGGTATCGTTAAAGAAATTCTCGTTCAAGAAGGCGATAACGTTAAGTCCGGACAATTAATGTTCGTATTAGACGTTAAGAAAGACGATTAGTAATATCTCCTCCTGGAGGACCGTTAAACGGTCCTCTTTTTTTGACGTACTAAAGAAACTGAATTATAATGTCCATGTCAAACGATTTTTGAAAGGTATTCGATTTATGAAAAGTACATTATTTTCTGTTTTTAACAATCATAAAAATCATTTCTTTACGTTAGATGACTTAGCTGAAGGTCTGCATTGGTCTCATCAAGCCATCTACGACGAAGTCGACCGCATTCGACATATGGGTTACAACATTGAATTTGATGAGAAAAAGGGATTCAGGATGATGGATAGAGCCGATGAAATTTCCGTGAAGGCCCTAAAAAAACAACTGGACCCTGTGTATACGGTTGAAATTGTAAATGAAGTTACGTCGACAAACTCCATGCTGCGTTATCGTGCCAACACATTGGAACACGGTCATGTATTAATTGCCGAAGCAGAAACAGCTGCTCACGGTAAACAGAAGGCAAAAGTATTCTGTCCAAAAAACGGTGGTATTTATTTATCCATCTGTTTAAAGCCGAAGTTTGGTTTGAACGTCATCTCAAAATTATCCAGTGCAGCTGCCGCTGCGGCTGCTAAGGCAATCGAGCTCAACTACGGTATTCATCCGGAAATCCGCTGGCTGGATGACTTATATTTCAAAAACCAGAAAATCGGTAATTTTGTGGTGGAAAGCGGCGTGAAACTGAATCCAATGGAACTGGATTATGTGCTGGTCGGAATGATCATCAATGTACATTCCACAACCTTCCCTGACGATATGCCAAACTGTTCTTCAATCGAAGATTTAACACATTCGATTGTTAACCGTAACCAGTTGATCATTGATATTCTGAACACCTTTGCCCATCATATCCGCCATATTTTAGGAAACAATTTCTTCAAATACTATATGAGCTATTCAGATATGGTTGGAAAAAATGTAACCCTGCATTGGATGGATCTGGAATTTACCGGCACTGTAAAGGAAATCGATGGAGATCTTTCATTGGTTGTATCTGATGGTAAAGAAACTGTCCGTGCCTCCTGCATGGAAGCTACTGCGACAATCAATGAGTAATATGAAGAGACAGAAATGTCTCTTTTTTCTTTTGAAACCGTTTTCTTATTCTTTGAAAATGTTTTCTTGAATATCGAAAAAAGCCGTGATATACTTTTTTCAAGTTAAGAAAACCGAAGATGAAGAGTAGTACCTGTTGGAAGCTGTAAAGAGAATCATGGAAGGTGGAATCATGATGAGCGGAAAACAAGGGAATGGACTTCTGAGGGCAGATTGAAAGTCATTCGAGTAGATACTGACGGGTTCCCTTCCGTTACCATTGGGTAGGCATAATCGTGCTGAAAAGAGTGGACATATTTATATGTCAATTTGGGTGGTACCGCAGAAGTAACGGCTTTTGTCCCATGTGGATGAAGCTGTTTTTTATTTTCGATTTCAGGAGGAGACATTATGAAAACAAAAAAATTTATCGCATTATCAATGGCGCTTTCTATGTTTGCCGGTTTAACGGCATGTTCGTCCGGTGGATCATCTGAAAACAACGATAACGAAAAAGTGTATCGTGTCGGCATTGTACAGTATGTAGATGATGCATCCTTAAACCAGATTGAAAAGAACATTGAAGAAGAATTGAAAAAGAAAGGTGAAGAATTAGGCGTAACCTTTGAAATCAACTACAAAAACGGTCAGGCTGATGGTACCGTACTGCAGCAGATTGCCTCCGATTTAGGAGAAGATGTGGATATCGTTGTTCCAATCGCTACTCCTACTGCACAGATCATGCAGGCATCCTACGAAGACAGCGATATGCCGATTGTGTTTGCGGCAGCTTCCGATCCTGTGGGTGCCGGATTGGTAGAATCCATGGATAAGCCGGGCGGAAAGATCACCGGTACATCCGATGCCTTAAATACCGAAGCTGTTATGAATTTGATGTTTGCACAAAACCCGGATATTAAGAAAGTCGGTCTGTTGTATTCAAAGAGTGAAAATGCTTCCGAACAGCCGATTAAAGATGCTAAAGCTTTCTTAGATGAAAAAGGAATTGAATATGTGGAAAAGACCGGTAACACCAATGATGAAATCGCATCGGCAGCCGATGCATTAGTTGCAGAAGAAGTAGATGCCATCTTTACTCCGACAGACAACACCGTTATGACCGCAGAACTTGCGATTTATGAAAAGTTTGCTGAGGCAAAGATTCCTCACTATTGCGGTGCTGATTCTTTCGCATTAAACGGTGCATTCGTAGGATACGGTGTAAACTATGCATTATTAGGAATTGAAACAGCCGATATGGTTGTAGAAATTCTTGTCGATGGTGCTGATCCGGCTACCTTAGCTGTACGCACATTCGATAACGGTATCGCAACAATCAACACCGATGTCGCAGAAACGATGGGATTGGATTTAGAAGAAATCAAGGCTGCATTTGAGCCGCTCTGCTCCGAAATCATCGAAACAAAAACCGCAGAAGAATTTGAATAATTTATAAAACGACAACCGATGGATTCCATCGGTTTGTCCTATTTTTAGAAAGTTGGTAACATATGGGAAATTTCATTACGATTAATATCATTCAAACAGCTCTTGAGGTTGGTCTTGTATATTCGCTTGTCGCTCTAAGCTTGTTTATCAGTTTCAGCATTTTGAACATCTGTGATCTATCAACGGATGGATGTTATACATTAGGGTGTGCTGTGGGGGCCGTTGTAACCATTGCGGGCCATCCCTTTCTTGCGGTGATTCTTGCGATGGCAGCCGGTATTCTCTCCGGATATATCACTGCTTTTCTGCAGACAAAATTAGGTGTTCAAAGTATCCTTGCGGGAATTATCGTCAACACAGGTTTATATACGATCAATTTAGCTGTAATGGGATTTTCCTCCAATGTTTCTATCTTTGGAAAAGACACGATTTTCAGCTTATTCGGAGGCCTATGGGACTCCCCTTTCTGGAAATCCTGGCATAAACTCATATTACTTGGTTTGATTGTAGGACTTATTTGTATTTTAATCTTACGGTTTCTTTCTACCCGTTTAGGTTTGTCCATTCGAGCTACCGGAGACAGCCCGGCCATGATTCGTGCATCCTCAATCAATCCATCTTTTACGATCACAATCGGCTTATGCATCGGTGGAGCTTTGACCGCATTAGCCGGATGTTTAATCGGTATCTACAATAAGTCCTGCGATATTAACTTAGGAACCGGTATGGTTACCATAGCGCTGGCTTCTTTAATTATCGGTGAAAGTATTTCCGGAAAGCGCAATATGACAAAACGTGTCATCTGCGTAGTACTGGGATCCTGTCTGTATCGATTTGTGATTTCGCTTGCTCTTCGCTTAAATGTCCCAACAGAAGCCTTTAAATTAGTATCAGCGCTTATTGTCGCTGTTGCGATTGCAGCCCCGAAGGTGAAACAAACTATTTTATTAAATAAAAAGAAAAAAGCAGCTATCGCTATGCGTTCTAACGGAGGTATTTAACATGTTGAAATTGAACGATATTCATATGACATTTAATCCGGGAACCATCAACGAAAAAAAGGCTTTAAACGGAATCAACCTCACTTTGGAGGATGGAGATTTTGCGACCATCGTAGGCTCTAACGGTGCCGGTAAATCGACCTTATTCAATATTATCTGCGGATCCTTCTTACCGGATACAGGATATGTAGAACTGGATGGAAAAGATATTACCTTTATTCCCGAACATAAACGGGCTAAATATATCGGACGCTTATTTCAGGACCCATTAATGGGAACAGCTCCGAATATGACCATTGAGGAAAATCTTGCGATTGCCTACTTAAGAGCTGGAACTGCAGACAACGCCTATTTCAGCCGTATCTCTAAAAAAGATAAAGAAATGTTCAAAGACCGCTTAGCCCTTCTCAATATGGGATTGGAAGACCGCATGGACTCTCCTGTCGGCTTATTATCCGGCGGACAGAGACAGGCCTTAACATTATTGATGGCTACCATGGTTACCCCAAAGCTGCTGTTACTCGATGAACACACTGCAGCCCTGGATCCGGCTACCGCTAAAAAGGTATTGGAGTTAACCGAGCAGATCATTGCAGAAAAACAGATTACCTGTCTGATGATTACGCATAACATGTCACAGGCACTTAAGCTGGGTAATCGGACAATTATGATGAACAACGGTTCCATCGTATATGATGTAAGTAAAGAAGAAAGAGAAAACTTAACTGTTCGGGATTTGTTGGATAAATTTGCCCAAAATGCGGGCGAAGATCTCGATAATGACCGCATTTTATTGTCAAATGAAGCTATATAGGACATTGTTTTTAAACAGTGTCTTTTTTTTTGATTAGATTTTATGCTGAAAATATAGTATGTAATCCAGTTTAATTACATATTTTTTACAACAGTGATGTTTAGAGTCTGTTATGTGTATGTTATAATAGCAGTGTTTTAATGTCTGTTATATATACGTTATGATGTTATTGTTTATAAAAAGAAAGAGAGATGTGTATGACAAAATACTCTAGAGCAGGATTGTTAGCCGCCTTTTTTTTGATGTCACTCACCGGAATAAAAGCTTATGCCGATGAGGTTGAAGTTATAGACCAATCCGAAACAGAAGCTGAAGTAGGAACTGTGGCCGAGACAGAACAGACTTTGGATCCTACGATCACTTATTCTTCCCATGTATCTATGATCGGAGATATGGAACCGGTGGAAAACGGGGAGATGACCGGTACCGAAGGACAATCTCTTCAAATGGAGGCCTTAACCATTGAACTGGATTCCGGAGAGTATACAGGAGATATTGAATACAG